>JADZFI010000298.1 GCA_020850025.1 Saprospiraceae bacterium | reverse complement strand
TAACTCCAGGGTATACGGTATTTTGGAGAGCTCTGTAGCCGCAAATTGATCCAGCAACTCCATTGCTTCTGCCAACGGAATCGGGTATTCAAACTCCGCCCTGCTGGCGCCGGTGGTAAGGCCTTTAATGGTAAGCGTACCGGTTTCACCTGCCACTCGAACCCGGATGGTCTTGTGCGGATCAGTAAGTAAATAGCCCTGCCGAAAATGTTGACCCTCAGGTTTTTCCGCCAAGGCCCATTTTTCAGCATGCACGAGAAATTTGCGTTCTATTTCTTTTCCCATGGGAAGGAGGGGAGGGGTTTGAAAGGTTTGAGGGGGGGGAGGGTTTGAGGGGGGTGCGGGGGTTGCGTAGGGGCGACCCTTGTGGTCGCCCTGCCTTGTGGTCGCCCTGCCTTGTGGTCGCCCTGCCGGTTCCAAGGGCAAAGATGCAGGTTTTATAGGCGATGTAAATTTTCGCATGGAACAGATTAACAGAAAAGACGCCTCCCTAAACCTTCTCTGCATTTTGACGTTTTCTCGGACATGAAAAACATGACCAGCATTCGCACACTCGGCGAGTTGAAAAACAGCGGTTACCGCCCTCAATCTGTAAAAGACGAGTTGCGCAACAACCTTTTGCAAAAAATTCAGCAAAAAGCTGTGGTGTTCCCGGGTATCTATGGTTTTGACGACACAGTGCTGCCCGATGTGGAACGCGCCATCCTGAGCCGGCACAACATCCTGCTGCTGGGTCTGCGCGGACAAGCCAAAACCAGACTCGCCCGTATGCTGGTGCATCTGCTGGACGAATACATCCCCATCGTGGCCGGCAGCGAACTCAACGACGATCCCCTGGCGCCCATCAGTCGCTGGGCTAAGGATCTGATCGCTGAGCATGGCGACAATACCCCCATTGAATGGCTGCACCGCGATGAGCGGTATATTGAAAAACTGGCTACGCCCGACGTAAGCATTGCCGATCTGGTGGGTGATGTCGACCCCATCAAGGCCGCCAACCTGCGCTTGCCTTACTCAGATGAACGGGTGATACACTTCGGTTTGATCCCGCGCGCGCACCGTTGTTTGTTCGTCATCAATGAATTGCCTGATTTGCAGGCGCGCATTCAGGTGTCGTTGTTCAACGTGCTGCAGGAAGGTGATATGCAAATTCGGGGTTTCAAGCTCCGGCTCCCTCTGGATGTGGAGTTCGTTTTCACGGCCAATCCTGAAGACTACACCAATCGCGGCAGTATCATTACGCCGTTGAAAGACCGGATCGAAAGTCAGATCACCACCCACTACCCTACCGAAATTGCCATTGGCCGAAAGATCACCGAGCAGGAAGCGCGGCTCAGCGCCGAACAACGCGAGCGCATACACGTGCCGGAATTGCTGAAAGACCTCGTGGAACAGGTGGCCTTTGCTGCCCGCGATTCGGAGTTTGTAGATAAAAAAAGCGGCGTCAGCGCACGCCTCACCATTGCCGCCTTCGAAAATCTTCACTCCGCTGCCGAGCGCCGTATGCTGCGCAATGGAGAAAAACAAACCACCGCACGCATCACCGACTTCTGGGGCGTTATCCCGGCCATTACCGGCAAAGTGGAAATGGTGTATGAAGGTGAACAGGAAGGTCCGCACGCCGTAGCCCTGCACCTGATCGGGCAGGCAGTGAAAAAGGTATTCCTGCAGTACTTCCCCAATCCCAACAAATTGAAAAAAGGCCAGGAGCGCGACCCCTACGGCGTGATCAAATCCTGGTTTGCCGGCGGAAATATTGTGGACCTGCTCACCGACCTCAGCGACAAGGAGTACAAAAAAGAACTTGACAAAGTAGCCGGCCTGAAACAACTCGCGGAAGCCGCCAAAATACCCGCCAAAGAAGTTTACACCTTCATGGAACTGGCACTCCACGGCCTGGCCGAGTTCGATGTATTGAGCAAGTCGTTCGTACAAACCAAGTGGGTTTTCAAAGACCACCTCGCCGGCGCCATGGGCGACGAGGAAGAGGATGATCTGAGAGGGCTATTTAATTGAGAAGGCACGAAAATAACACAAAGGCGCAAAGACACAAAGGCGCAAAGGTTGTCATTTTGCGCTTTGCGCATAATGACAACCTTATAAAACTTCGTGCCTTCGCGTCTTCGCGCCTTTGTGTCTTCATGCCCTCTTCGTGCCTTATATCACAGCTTAGCCCCTTCCAACTAAATATTTCCTTCCCTTTTGGAACTTAGGGCCTCTTTATAGAGTTTTGCAGCATAATGCATACAGGAACCGTAATTAAATCCACCGGTAGTTGGTACAGTATCCGGCTGAACGACACAGGTGAAGTGCTGCAATGTCGCATTGTGGGCAAATTCAGGCTCGATGATATTCCGCTGACCAATCCGGTGGCCGTAGGCGATCAGGTAGAGGTTGATCTCGAGGGCGAAGGGCAGGGGATGATCAAGAAAATTCTCCCGCGCAGGAACTATGTTATCCGGCAATCGCCGCGCAACAAGCATGAAATGCACCTGCTGGCGGCCAATATTGATCAGGCTTTGCTCATTGTAACCGTGGTTAATCCGACGCTCAAGCCCGGATTCATCGACCGGTTCATTGTAATGATAGAACGGGATGATATCCCCGTCACCATCGTTTTCAACAAATCCGACCTGTATGATGCCGAAGACATGGAGGTTTTTGAGGAAATGCGCGAGGTATATGAAAAAATCGGCTATCACTGCCTGCTGAGTTCCGTGCCCAAACAGGAAGGTCTGGAAGAGCTCCGTAACATTCTGAAAGACAAAACCACCCTCATCAGCGGGCAATCAGGAGTAGGGAAAAGCACCCTGATCAACGCCATTCAGCCGCAACTGGAACTCCGAACTGGCGAAATCAGCGATTATTCCGGCAAAGGACAGCATACCACTACCTTTGCGGAAATGTTCCCCCTGAGCTTCGGCGGAAACCTGATAGATACTCCGGGCATCAAACTGCTCGGATTCAATTACAAGGACAAAACCAATATCGCCCACAGCTTCCGGGAGTTCTTCAAGTTGTCGGAAAACTGTCGCTTTGGCGGAGCCTGCCTGCACCGCAACGAACCCGGCTGCGCCGTGCGCGAAGCCCTGGAAAATGGCGAAGTAAGCGCGCTGCGATACACCCACTACCTCACCCTGCTCGACGAAGTGGAGGAGCAGAACTACTGGGAACGAAAAAAACTCTGAGGGGAAGGCTCGAAGGGGGGGGCGCTAAGACACAAAGGCGCTAAGACACAAAGGCGATTATGGAGGCCTGCGGCCTCCATAATCGCCTTATTCATGAAGGGGTAGTTTGGCATCAGCCAAATTACCCCTTCGCGTCTTTGTGCCTTCGCGCCTTTGTGCCCCCCCCTCGAGCCTTATTCACGAAAAATGGGGACGGTTTCGCCAACCAAATGCTTTCCTTAGCGTTCTTTGCAGGGAAAATGACAGACCACGATCCCTTCATCCCCACTCTTCGAAAGCGACTGGCCGGGCCTCTGCCTGGTCGGGAGGCGCAATATCGCATGGCTTTTGCCCATCGGGTGGAAGAGCTACAAAAGCGCCTGAATCCGCCGGATAATGCACGCAAGGGCAGCGTACTGCTCTCCTTATGGCAGGAGGAGGGGCAGTGGCATACCGCCCTGATCAGGCGTACGGAAAATCCGCGCGACCGCCACAGCGGACAGATCAGCTTCCCGGGCGGGCGGCACGACGAAACCGATGGCAGTCTTGCCCACACAGCCCTGCGCGAAGCACAGGAAGAGGTGGGCATCCAGCCGGAAAAAGTGGAAATCCTGGGCCAGCTCACCGAGCTTTATATTCCGGTAAGCAATTTCTCCGTGTATCCTTTTGTGGGCTTGCTGCAAGAGCCGCCAAGTTTTCAGATGCAGGCCGGCGAAGTGGAGCAGGTGTTCTCTCCTACGCTCTCCCATTTTCTGGACCCCAACATCCGGCAAACGGCCGATGTGCTGGTGGGCGGGCAACTGCAGGTGCGCGAAGTGCCCTGTTTTATGGTGGAAGACCGCGCCGTTTGGGGCGCCACCGCCATGATCATCTCCGAGTTCCTAGCTTTGTTCGACTGATGCGCCAAGAGGCCGTTTTCCCCGTTGAGGATCTGGTTTTTTGGAAAAACCAGTTGTTACACTGGGCAGCAGGGCATACCTATGCCGTATATCTGGACAGCAACGAACATGCTACTGCCGAATGGGAATGCCTGGTGGCTGCCGGCGCGCATCAATTGCTGGAAGCTCCCGCAGGGAATGCCTTTGCCGCTCTGGAAGCCTTCCAAAAGCAGCGCCCCGACTGGCTTTTTGGGTATTTCTCTTATGATTTGAAAAATGAACTGGAACAGCTCTCCAGTCACCATCCCGATGGCGTGGGGCTGCCCGATCTGGGCTTTTTCCAACCGGAAACAGTAGTGAGCATCCAGGGCGGTGCAGAGGGGTACTATCTTCAAATAGCCTGTCTGCAGCAAAACCCGGAAGAGGTAATTTCCCTTATCAGGAACACCATACCTGAAGCGGCAACGCCTTCCCGCGGAGTAACACTTCAGGCCCGCATCCCCAAGGAGGAGTATCTGCAGATCGTGGAGGCCATACGCGCCCATATTGCCGGTGGTGATATCTACGAAATGAATTTTTGTCAGGAGTTTTATGCTGAAAATGCCTCGATAGCGCCTGTAGAAGTGTTTAAAAAGCTTAAAGCCATCAGCAGAGCGCCATTTTCCACCTTTCTGCGCTGGCAGGAGCGGTATTTGTTGTCGGCGAGTCCGGAGCGTTTTTTACAAAAAAGAGGGGAGAAAATCCTTTCCCAACCCATCAAAGGCACCCGAAAGCGAGGTAAAACGCCTGAAGATGACGAGCAGATCATGTCAGAACTCGCGGCCAGTGAAAAAGACCGCTCGGAGAATGTGATGATTGTGGATCTGGTGCGCAATGATTTTTCCAGAAACTGTATGCCGGGGACTGTGCTGGTGGAAGAGCTCTGCGGTATCCACACATTTGCCACCGTTCACCAGATGATCTCTACCGTAAGCGGAATATTGCCTGATAATCAGCCGGAGACCGCCTTGCGCGCCCTCAAGGATTGTTTCCCGATGGGCAGTATGACGGGGGCGCCCAAGGTAATGGCCATGGAGCTGATCGAACGTTATGAAAAGACCCGCCGTGGATTGTACTCCGGCGCCGTAGGCTATTTTGGCCCGGACGGAGATTTCGACTTTAATGTGGTGATTCGCAGCATCTTATACCATGCTCTGACAGGCTATTGTTCTGCTCAGGTAGGCGGCGCCATTGTGTACGACTCCATTCCCGAACAGGAATATGAAGAATGTCTGGTGAAAGCGGATGCCATGGTGAGGGCGTTGAGGGGCTAGTCCCTTTATCGTTTTTTTACGATAAATTTTAGCCGGACTATTGCGCTTGTCAAAAATCATCGTAATTTTGCGATGAAATT
>JADZFI010000297.1 GCA_020850025.1 Saprospiraceae bacterium | reverse complement strand
TTCGGTTGTAAAGGTATGTTTAAAATTAATTTAGTTTAGTCTAAAAAATATTTTTTACCAAACAATTGCAAATTTTAGTTTGCGTAATAAAAAAAGCAGGGCTGTCGATTCCGACGGCCCTGCTAGTCAAATCCAAACTGTCATGGATGCCATTCACTTTTTCATCCAGCGGCAAACCATAATACAGAGGATGATACCTTTAATGACATTGATCATAGGCTTTATTACTGAATAGTAACAGGGAAGGTGATGTCGAAATCCACTTCGCCGCCCGGATCACTTGAGTTGTTTTTGTTGGATGGTTCATGGAATAATTTGACCTGAACCGTACCATTGGAGGCGCTTCCAATCGTCCAGCTGGTGTTTTGTCCAATGGGCTGGTTGTTGGAATCCTTATCCACGGCAACCACTGTAACGTTAACGCCTGAAATGGTGTAAGTAAAAAAGTGTTCCGCCCCTTCTTCTACAATCTCTGTTGTGAGATCTTTAATGGGGGTTTGGGTAATATCATACACAAAAACTTCGCAGGTTATTGGTGTAACGCCAGCTGGAATGGTGATCGGTTGTATGACATCCCAAATGCCGTCTCCATTAGATTCGATAGCAGAGAATACTTGATTGAAACCGGCTCCGGTTAATTTCAAATCCACTTTTGTGATGTTTTCATTTTCGGTATGATCGTGTTTCTCACACGAAGCCAGTGAAAAGATACCCAGTGCGATGGCGCCAAATGCCCATTTGGTTGCAGTGAAATAAAAGATTTTCATGATGTTTAATTTGTTGTTATTGACTGATTGTTTATGGGTTAAAAAATCCATTTGGCCCTGAGGCCTATGTTGATGCCCGGCGAATCTGCATAGAATCTGAACAGATCAAGATATTCCCGGTACCGTACGTTGGTCAGGTTTTGAATGTTCAATCCGGCTTCCAGGCGATTTTTCCCAATCCGGAATTCATGTGCCGCTTCAAACGTTAGAATGGTAAAAGTGGTCGGTGCAGCCTTGTTGAGTCCTTCAGCCGGAATTTTCCATTGCCGGGCCACAGTGGTGGCTAACAGTCGGATATAAGTAGGAGCTTGATCCTTTTGCTTGGTGTCTAACTGCCACTTAACACCATACTGAAATCGGTCTGCAGGCATGAGCGGCAGCCAGTCCTTAGCAGAACTGGTTTCCTCCCGGATTACTCTTCTGTGCGCGTACAGGGTGGAAAACCGGGCTTCCAGCCAGTACTGACGTAATACCTTCATGGCCAAATTGAAATCGGCGCCTTGCAGCACGGCATCGCTCTGGCGGTAGTAATAGGCAGGGAATGGTCCGCGAACGGTGCGAACAAAACTGTCGAGCGGCTGATCCAGGTAGATAAAATCAATGACCTGGTTTCTGTAAATGGCCAATCCTGCTGTCAGGCCGGAAGTTTGCCAGTCAAAGCTCAGATTGGTATTCCAGGCTTTTTCCGACTTCAGGTTCTGGTTTCCGGCCTCGTAGGTTCCGGCGCCGTGGTGGACGCCTCTGGCATAAAGCTCGTTGACATGCGGTGGACGCCAGGCCAGACCGGTATTCAGTTTGGCGGAAAATGCTTTGCTGAAATGGTAAAGTGCCCCCACTGTACCGCTGAAATTACCAAACCTCATGGTTTCATCCAGGTCGTTGTTGCCATTCCCGGTGGTGGTGGCGTGGATGTAGCGGTAATCGTAGCGCACACCCGCCTCAAACTCCCAGGGTGCCGGAAACCGGCGGTACCGCTCGGTAGCCCATACGGATCCCCCAACATTCAGGAAATCGGGAATAAATCCGCCCCGACTCACATAATTAAGCTGTTGAAATGCCTGTATGCCTATTCCGCCCTGCCAATGCTTAATCGGCCGGTGTTCAAGCGACATATCCAGGGTGTTGCTCCAAAGCCGAAAACTCACCTGGGGTCTGTCGTTTGAGATCACACTGCTTCTTCCTCTGTCAAATTCCTCCCGCAGATTGAACTGGAAGTCGTACTGCCCCACTAGTTTCCAAATATCATTCCAGCGATATTCCAACAGGTAACGGGCCACAGAATGGCTCACTTTTTGAGCCGGCCGGTCTATCAGATAGCTGAATTGGTTGATGTTATTCCGGGGAGTGTCGCTCTGAATGGCCAATCGGAGCTCTTCCAGGCTTCCGTTGTGAGAAGCTCTGAGTACGCCGAAATGTTGATTGAATTGGGATACACTGATCTGGTGTTGCCATTTTTTCCTGTTCAATCCGGCAAAAACGGCGGCATTCAATTCCTGGTTTCCGGTGTTGCCCAGCCAGTAATCGGGCGCTCGCAAGTTGCCGCTTCTTTTGGCTGTACCCTGGAACCTGAAGGCCCATTGGCTGCGATTTGGCTTCCAATCGAGATTTCCGGCCAGCACCCCACCCAATCCATTGCTGAACCCACCTAGATGAACCCATCCATTGCTCCCGGCCTCTTTGCGCAAGGGAGCAGGTTCCAGCACTACGGCGCCTGCCATGGCTCCGATGCCATATTTTACACCGGCAGCTCCCTTGACCACAGAAATCCTGTCAGACGCAAAGGGGTCAATTTCCGGGGCATGATCGCGTCCCCATTGTTGACTTTGCAACGTGACGCCATTGGCCACAATGGCAATTCTGTTACTGTGTAAGCCTTGTATGACCGGCTTGGCTATGGTGGTACCTGAACTAAGGAGTGTAACGCCAGGCAGTTTTTTCAGGGTTTCCCCCAGATTTACTCCTTTGGACGATTCCAGGTCTGCTTTTTCCACCACAGAAGTGGCTTGGGTAGATGGGGGAGGGGCTGCTTTCTCAACAATAAGCACCTCATTCAGCACCGCATCATGCAAGAGATGAAATTCTACCAGGGCATTTTCGGTAAGCTCTACCATTTGGGTGAAATGGGCACATTCTATGTGTCTGATTTCAACGGTATAGGGCGTTTTTTCACACAGATTCGGGATAGCAAAATACCCCGCCTCATCGGTGGTGGCATGTTTGTTCACCTCTTTAAGGTACACGCTGGCAAATGCCAGTGGCTCCTTGCTATCGGACTCGGTTACGTGTCCGCGCAAGGCAAAATGGCAATCCTGAGCGTTAAGCCCAAGGCAGCACAGCGAGCAGAAGCCCACAAGTGCGGCTTTGCTAATAAGCATATTCAATAGTCTAAAAGGAAAGGGGCCGGATGAGATCATCCGGAATTACCACTCGCGCACCTACCGCAGCTTAAAAATCGCTCTGGCCGGATGGTGCAAATGATCAGGAAATGAAGGGTGGACCTCGCCTGAAATTGATATCGAACGCCGCTTTGGAGAAGTGCGGCGCTACATAGTAATTGGGGGTGCAGTTTACCGGCGATTTAACCCAAACGTCTTTTAATACCGGAAGTGAAAAGGGTTCCTGAACCGATATGACAAAGGTACAGAACGAACAATCTTCCACTGCCCAGCGCTCGTCGTGAATGTGCGCTACTCCGGGATCATGAGTTATTTCACAAACCGGATGGTCGGCATTATGATCATGGTGGTGGGCAAATAACGCATGCGAGGCCTTCAGCGAAAAAAACGCTGAAAACAACAGTAAAAGGGCTGCAGAGCCTGCGTTGCGATATGTAAAATTGCCGGACAAAACGATTAATTGATTGGCAAATTTAAAATTTTGTACAAAGTTATACGTCAAACAAGCCGATTTTGTTCAAAGTAATGTCAAAATTTTAGTTTTACCTAAAATGCCTCCCAATCGTCACCAAGTTCTTTGGGGTGCCAAAACAACTGCTTGAAATCTTTTACACAATCATTTTCCACTTCTACTCCTTCAGATTCGAGTAATTCTTGCATAAGGGTAGGGTAGGCAAAGTGGTGACGACCGGAGAGTTCCCCTTTTCGATTAACCACCCTGTGTGCGGGCACATTATCCATATGATGGCAATTGTTGAGTGCCCATCCTACCATTCTTGATGCACCCAAAGCCAAAAAATCGGCAATGGCGCCGTAGTTGGTCACTCTGCCTCTGGGTATTTGCCGCACCACGGCATACACCAGATCATAATAGGTAGGGGTACTCGCGCCAGCCATGATTAGTCTTTAAGCGATTGTTGGTTGACAAACTGTTCGGCTCGTTGAGTAAGTGCCACATAATCCTCCCAATGCAGAGTCTCAGGTCTTTTTTCAAAAAACGGGTCGGTCATCAACAACTCATTTGGAAAGAATGGTTTCAGGGTATTCCTCAGCATCTTGCGCCTTTGATTGAAGGCTGTTTTTACCATGTTTCTGAACATTTTTTCAGAACAATCGAGCTCAAAATGCTCTTTTCTGCTCAGGCGAATGACCGCGGAAAGCACCTTTGGCGGTGGGTTAAATGAGCCGCGTTCCACCGTAAAAAGATATTCCGTTTGGTAAAAAGCCTGCGCCAGTACACTGGTAATGCCGTACACCTTGGAGCCGGGTTTGGATACCACCCGGTCAGCTACTTCCTTTTGAAACATCCCCACCATTTCCGGAACTATTGCACGCCAGTCGAGCAACTTGAACAGGATTTGAGTAGAGATATTGTACGGGAAATTTCCGATCAGGCAGAAGGGCTTT
>JADZFI010000296.1 GCA_020850025.1 Saprospiraceae bacterium | reverse complement strand
GCTTCATTCGCTCTGCGGTGAGAGGGATTTTAGTACCGGCGTCGCGCAACAGAACTTCGGTTTCCCAATAGTTCCATAAGTGCGATCAAGCCGTTCCCAAGGGTAAATAACCCTAACGTTACGCCAATGATCAGCATGATTAAAAAGAATGTTGATTAGTGTTTGTGACAAATGGCGACAGTGCTTTGCAGCAAATCTATCCCGGAAGGGATTTGCCAATAATGATGCCAAA
The DNA here is from genome assembly GCA_020850025.1 of Saprospiraceae bacterium. Taxonomy (GTDB): domain Bacteria; phylum Bacteroidota; class Bacteroidia; order Chitinophagales; family Saprospiraceae; genus M3007. The sequence goes on along the minus strand of JADZFI010000296.1, from coordinate 2,608 downwards.
ACACAGAAAATAGCCCAAAAAACAACGCCGATATTTTTTACTACCCCGTTCCTTGCTTAAATAAAAAATGTTTTTGAATATTTGCAACATCGTACCGTTACATTGATACGGTAGTATCACGGCTACGCCGTTTTGATGATGGCGGCTGGCGCCTCGTAGATCGACCCTACTCAAACCATTCAAACCCCTCAAACCATACAAACACCCAGACACTCCGTCTTATGACCATCTTAATGCTCGATAATTTTGATTCCTTTACCTATAATCTGGTTGACTTCTTCCGTCAACTGGGGTGCGAGGTAAAAGTGTACAGGAATACGGTGGAGCCGGAAACGCTGGCACAGATCCCGTTCGACTTGTTGGTGCTGTCTCCAGGCCCATCTGTACCTGCTCAGGCAGGCAATATGATGGCCATTATTCAAAAATTTTATCAGGGCAAACCAATTCTCGGGGTTTGCCTGGGGCATCAGGCGTTGATTGAATTTTTTGGCGGAACGCTCGCCAATGTAGCTCCTGTACACGGCAAAGCGGTGACAATCAGGCACGACGGAAAAGGGGTCTTTGCCGGTATTGAACAGGACTGCGAGGTGGCTCGATACCATTCCTGGGCTGGCGATATCATCCCGGCAGAACTGGAAGTAACCGCCCGCTCCAACGACGGTGTGATCATGGGTATCCGGCATAAACGACTGCCCATAGAAGGCATTCAGTTTCACCCTGAGTCGGTACTCACCATGAAAAATCAGGTCGGAATGCGCATGCTCCGCAATGTGGTAGCGGGTAAAATGGCCTCAGGAAACCTGATTTATCACGAATTCTCTCAAGTCTTACAGTCTGACAGCCCTATTACCCAAAACCTGCTACGGGCTTTTATTAATGCCCTGGAAGAGGACCAGCTTTCGGACGACCAGAAGCAGATCCTGCTGGTATCCCTGAGTCACCGCCTCCGAAATGCAGAAAATCTGGCTGATTTCATTCGGATCTTAATGACTTTTAAAGCCAGCGAGCCTGTTTTACCCGCTGGAACCCTTTCACCCATCGACATTTGCGGCACTGGCGGCTCCGGATTGCCCCGAATCAATACCTCCACGCTCACCGCTTTGTTGTTAGCCCATTGCGGCCTGCCTATTGCCAAGCACGGCAACCGCGCAGCTGCAGGCCGTTATGGGAGTTTCAATTTGCTGGAAAACCTGGGGGTTCCTGCCACTTTTTCTCCTTCATCAGCCGCCAATACTTTACAAAAATCCAATCTGGCATTCGTTTTTGCCCCGGATGTGCACCCGGTGTTCAGACACTTCGCGGCCATCCGCAGCAAGATTGGAGTGCCTACCGTATTTAACGCCATTGGACCACTGATCAACCCCTATCTGCCGGAACGCCAGTTCATCGGCACGGCCTTCGCTGATCTGATGGACGTTATACTGGAAACCGGCATTAAAATGGGTAAAAAACACCTGATAGTGGTGCGCGGCAATGACGGTCTTGACGAAATCTCGCTGAGCGCACCTACCAGGGTGCTGGAATACCGGGATGGCGTAAAATTCGAATACGAGCTTCTTCCGCAAGACTTCGGGATTACACCCATACCTTTTAATGAGCTCAGCGCCGCCAATCCGGCGCAGTGCCTGCAAATAGCCCGGGAATTAATGGCCGGTAACCTAAATTCTGCGCATTACCAACTGGTTGCCGCCAATGCAGCCTTCATTTACACCAAATTCATAGAGGATATCCCGCTTACCGATGCTTATCAAAAAATGGAGAACCTGATCAGGGAGGGCGTCATGAACCACACGCTTGCTAAATACCAATCCGCTCTTGCCAACCCGCAGCTCTATGCCCAGCCATGACCATTCTGGATACCATTGTCGCCTCCAAACGAACGGAAATTGCCGATTTACACCAACAATACCAGATGGAAGTGTTGGCAAAGACTTGTGGCGCCTCAGGACCAGAGGAGCCGGAATTCTATCGCCGTTTGGTCGTTGCGAAAGCCTCCAGCCGACCTTTTTTTATTGCCGAGTTCAAAAGAAAAAGCCCCTCGGAAGGTTGGATAAACGCTAATGCCGATCTTTCGGAACAAATATCAGCCTACGCTCGGGCAGGAGCATCTGCCATCTCCGTGCTTACAGACGGACCGTTTTTCGGAGGGAGTTATGCAGATTTGAACACTGCCCGCAAGACGCTCGACACCCTCCCCCACCCTCCGCTGCTGTTGCAGAAAGAATTTATCCTGGACCCCATCCAGATCTATCTGGCTAAATTGGCAGGAGCCGACCTCATCCTGCGTATCGCCGCCATCCTGGAGCCGGGCCAACTGGAGTCGCTTAGGCAGCTGGCCGAATCTGTTGGTTTGGGGGTACTGGTGGAAGTGCACGACGAGGCTGAACTGAGGGCCATAGAACACCTACCTTTCCCGGTATTGGGGGTGAATAACCGCGACCTTAAAACTTTTCGCACCTCGCTGAATCGGGTTAACACCCTGATGCCAAAAGCCGGGGGAAGATTCCTCATCGCGGAATCCGGCATTTTGGATGCCCGGCATTTTCAAATGGTTCAACCTGCAGATGGCTTTGTCATCGGCACCGGACTCATGAGACCCGGCCCTGAT
>JADZFI010000295.1 GCA_020850025.1 Saprospiraceae bacterium | reverse complement strand
GACCACAAGGGTCGCCCCTACCCAAACCCCTCAAACATCGGCGGCTAAACCCGCCGGTACACCAACCCACCAAAACACCAACCCACCAAAACACAAAAACACCAAAACACAAAAACACCAACACACTAACCCACTCAAATCATTTACCTTTGCGGTGCAAATCCCTGATCATCTCACCCACCACTCATATTCCATGGAAGAGCTCCTGCAAAAGTACAAGGAGAAAAAGCCCGAGATCATTTTTGAATGGCACGATGAAGAAACCGGCGCAGAAGGCTGGATCGTGATCAATTCCCTCCGCAACGGAGCTGCCGGCGGCGGCACCCGGATGCGAAAAGGCCTCACCTGCGAAGAGGTTATTTCTCTTGCCAAGGTGATGGAAATCAAGTTCAGCGTTTGCGGCCCTGCCATTGGCGGCGCCAAAAGCGGCATCAACTTCGATCCAGCCGATCCTCGCCGCCTTCAGGTGCTGGAGCGCTGGTACCGCGCAGCATTGCCCATTTTGAAAAATTACTACGGAACCGGCGGTGACCTGAACGTAGACGAGATCAAAGACGTAGTGCCCATTACCGAAGCGCTGGGTCTCTGGCACCCGCAGGAAGGGATCGTTCGCGGCCACTTCAAACCTTCCGAAGGACAACAGATCAACATCATTGGTCAGCTGCGCTATGGTTGCACCAAGATCGTGGAAGACCAGGAGTATGTTCCGGAAGGCGGAAAACACAAATATGCCGTGGCTGATCTGATCACCGGCTATGGTGTGGCAGAGTCTGTGCGTCATTTTTATGATATTTTCCACCATGCCGACCTGAACGGCAAAACGGCCATCATCCAGGGCTGGGGCAATGTGGCCTCGGCAGCAGCCTGCTACCTGGCCAAGGAAGGCGTAAAAATCGTGGGCATCATTGACCGCGACGGAGGCATCATTGCCCCGGAAGGCCTCAGTCTGGAAGAAGTGAAGCAACTCTTCAACGAAAAGTCGGGCAACAAACTCCACAGTCACAGGATGTTGCCCTTCCAGGAGGTCAATGAGAAAATCTGGAAACTCGGCGCCAAGATCTTCATCCCGGGTGCAGCCTCTAAACTGGTTACCCGCGAACAGGTGGACGATCTGCTGAACGGCGGCGTGGAAGTCATTGCCTGCGGCGCCAACGTGCCTTTTGTAGACGATCAGGTGTTCTTTGGGCCCACTGCCCGGTATGCAGACGAGCACACGGCAGTGATCCCCGACTTCGTATCAAATTGCGGCATGGCGCGCGTTTTTGCCTATCTGATGCAGCCGGATGCAGCTATGACAGACCGTGCTATTTTCTCCGATACATCGGTTACCATTCGCCGGGCATTGGAAGATGTAAGAAAAAATAACGAATCTCCCCGAAAAATATCCACCACCGCCCTATTTTTGGCGCTGAAAAAACTGGGTATTTGAAAATTTTTACCGACCATTGCCCTGTTTTTCTAATCTGATTATTGGAAAAATCCCTCCTTCCGAGCGATAAACGCCCCAAAAAGCAGGAAAAGAACAAAACTGTAACATTCATTTCATTAAAAATTCAGCAACCCTATGACGGTTCGGAAATTAACTTTTACGCTCCTTTTGACCTCTTTTGGGCTGGGTTTGGCTGCACAGGATGCAGGCACCTATCGCTCATTCACTCCTGCCGACCAGTGGGAAGTTGGCGTTGATCTCGGTACGCCGATGGTAATTGGCGATATTGATGCGAAATTCCCAGGCTTTGGCGGCGGCCTTCACGTGCGCAAATCCCTCGGCCACGTTTTCTCTGTGCGCCTTGGTGGTTTGTACGGTTCCATGAAAAACGAGAATACAGAAGGAAATACCAACTCTTCTGAAACCACCTGGTTCAGCGGAAGTGGTCAACTGGTGATGACGGTGAACAACCTCCGTTTCGACAAGCCTTACCGCAAGGTAGGATTCAACGTATTCGGTGGTCTGGGCTACTCTTCCTTTGATGTAACGCCAAACGGCGCTACCGAAGCCGACAGCTATGGCGGCGCAACGGTTGAAGTAGGTGCAGGCCTGGCCTTCCGCTTCAACTCCAAGTTCAACCTCGGCGTTGAGTACACTGTGGCTCAGGTGCTGGGCTCCGATGGCGACCTGCTCGATGGCGACAACAACGTTGGCGACAGCCGTACTACTTACCGCGATGCATTCCACTGGCCACACCTGTCACTGAACTTCAACCTCGGTGGCAAAGACAAAGCCGGCAACAAAAAATCTGAGCCACTCTACTGGGTTAACCCAATGGAAACGGCCGGTAACGCTATCTCTGAACTCGAAAAGCGTCCAATCTACGACCCAACCGACACTGACGGCGACGGTATCATCGACGCTATCGACGAAGAAGACAACAGCCCTGCTGGCGCCCGCGTTGACACCAAAGGTGTTACCCTCGATTCTGACGGCGACAAGGTTCCTAACTACATGGACAAAGAGCCTTTCTCTCCTCCAGGCTACACTGTTAACAAAGACGGCGTAGCGCAGGTGCCAAAGCCAATCACCGAAGCTGACGTTAACCGTATCGTTGACGCCAAGATCGCTGCTATCAAGATTCCTGAGCCACAGGCTGCAACCTGGTGGTTGCCAATCGTTAACTTCACCGACAACAGCGACACTGTTCGTTTTGGTGAGTACGACAAGCTGTACCAGGTAGCTTCCGTAATGAAAGCTAACCCAAGCCTGAAAGTAGTAGCAGTTGGTCACACCGACGCTCGTGGACCAGAAGGTTACAATGCAGTACTTTCTTACAACCGCGCTAAGGCCGCCATTGAAACCCTCGTGTCTCAATACGGTATCTCTCGCGATCGCCTGATTCTGAACTGGGCTGGTGAAACCACCTCACTCGTTCCGGCTAAAGGTTCTAACTCCATGAACCGTCGCGTTGAATTCCGCGTAGCCAAAGGCGAAACCGAAATGGCTCGTCCGGAAGGCAAAGAAGCCGGCAAAGGCAGCTTCAAAGGCAACAAAGACGCAGGCTATTAATTTATAGCCTCTGATCTGTTATAACAATGGGCAATCCCTTCACCGGGGTTGCCCATTCATTTTTTATGGAAAGCAGTCGATGTTCCAGGTGGCGGTGTTTGTTTCGCACAGATTTCCGCAGAGGTTTTTCGCACAGATTTCACACGGATTTTTTGCACAGATTTTACACGGATTATTTCCCGCAGATCTCGCAGATGAAACGCAGATTTCCGCAGAGGTTTTTTGCACAGATTTCACACGGATTTTTTGCACAGATTTTACACGGATTATTTCCCGCAGATCTCGCAGGTAAAACGCAGATTTCCGCAGAAGGCGCTGGGCCTGAGATTTCGTTGAAGCAACAATAGGCTATCCAAAAAATCTGCCGAAGGCAGAAAAATCCGTGTCCTCCGCGTCATCCGTGTTCCTAAAATCCTCTCCATCCCCCTAAAAATCCGTGTCCTCCGCGTCATCCGTGTTCCCAAAAATCCGCGTCATCCCAAGTAATAAACATTCCATTAACCACGTTCAAAGGAACTTTTTAGAAACTCCTGCGTCTACATACCAAATCACAGCATTATGAAAACGAACATCATGAAAAATGCAAGCTTTGCCCTCGTTGGTTTGTTGCTGATGGGATCCGCCGGATTTCGACTCACCAATCACGAAGCCCCAGCGTCACCTAAATCCGAGGCCATAGACCTGGCTTTTCAGCATGGTGAGCGCCTAACTTACAAAATTTATTACAACCTGAACTTCATCTGGGTTCCGGCCGGGGAGGTTACATTCCAGGTGTTTGATGAAGGACATCAGTTGCATTACAAGGCAAAAGGGGAGACCTACGACTCCTACGAATGGTTCTTCACGGTAAAGGATGAGTACGATTCATGGGTTGACAAAAACACCCTGTTGCCCAACTACTCCGAACGCAACGTCAACGAAGGCGATTACCATATTTTTGAGAAAATCTCTTTCAACCAAAGCGCCAAAAAAATGACGGTTTGGCGTGCGCCAAAACGTGGTGATAAGGAGGAAAAGACCGAACATGCGGTTCAGGCTGAGTGCCATGATGTACTCTCCTCTCTGTACAACCTGCGCAATTTCGACTTCGCCAACCAAACGCCGGGATATGCCGTGCCGCTCCGCATCTTTATGGATAAGGAAGAATATCCCCTGCAAATGAAATACATGGGAAGGGATTCCAATAAAAAGGTCTATAAAATGGGCCGGTACAAGACCCTCAAGTTCCAGCCTCAGGTTATTGCCGGTAATGTCTTCAGTGAAGACGCTAAAATGACTGTATGGGTGTCAGACGATGCCAATCGTATTCCCCTCCTGATTGAATCGCCGGTTTCGGTAGGTTCCGTCAAAATGGTCTTGAAAGAGTACTGGGGGCTCAAGCACAATTTTGAGGCGAAGAACTAGGAAGAAGGTGTCTCATAAGTTACATTTTTAGTTCTGCCGCAGAGGCAGGGAGACCCAGAGGTTGCTACACCTCAGCGTCTCTCCGACTCTGCGGTGAAATATACTTATGAGACAGCCTCTCAATTTCTTCTATCTTCGCGGTAACTAAACCGTTAATCTTTTGTATTCCCCCTTCTCTCCTGTCCGAATTGTCTGGATAGCCATACCCGTTTTGGTTTGGCTGATCTGGCAAGGCTCTCGCGAGCGCCCGGATCCTCTATGGGCTGAGGCAGGCCAATTGCTTAAACAGCCTGCTACCCTGGTTGCCGATGTGCCCGATTCGCTCCAGGCGCTTTATTGCCTGCTGCATCACCATAAATTTGTGCAGGGCGACAGCACTGCCTTCCGGCTGGTGATGCATCCCGGACCCACTAATCTGGAATGGACTACTTTCCGGCAAGTGGTATTGGCTGCTGCTTATTCTCCGCTGAAAAGAATCGTGATATCCGGTGTTACCGGCGTTGGCTCTACCAAACAAGGCAAGCGCGCGGCCAATTTACTTGCCGGCAACCCGGATCGTGTTTTACAGATAGATTGCGCCCCCTGGTTTGATGTGGAGTTTCACAAAAAATACATCGGTCAAAAGGGCGAAAATGGAAAGTTTTATCCCGGAGAACTGCTTCAGTTCTGGGATCAATGCAGACAACATCCGGATCAGAAATTTGTAGCTGTTTTTGATAATTTCGACAAAATTAACCCCGAAACCTTTTTTGGTCCGGCGCTATGGGAGGCTCTGAGCGCCAAAAAACCGGTGGCCGAAGTGGGTGAAATGCGCATTGAATTGCCCGAAAACTGCTACCTGATATCCATTACCCATTATGGCCCCGGAGCGGTAGTGGAGTTTAATGGCGAACACTTCAAACGCCTGGGCGACCGGTTTTTGCTTCCTGTCAGTCCTCGCGACCTGGTAGCCTGGTTGCGCTTGCAGGAGGAAGGCGGAGAAATGGATCCTACCCGGCTGGCAGCCCTGCGCGATACTGCCCAGATGCAACGATTCTTGTTTTGTTTCCTGAAAACCAACCAGATGCTGGAAAGGAAATACAGCATGGGGCATACCATGGGCCAGGGCTCCAACATCAAACCGCTTTATCTTGATGCCGAGCGCCCCCGGTTCAAAATGGCCGTGATGAGCCACCTTAATGCACTGAAGCCCGACCGGCCTCTTCTCGACCGTGATTTCAAGGATATGGAATATACCATAAAGCACAACGGACTCGAAGCGGGTTCCAGCTTTTTTGCCCGTCTGTTGGGAAAGTTGCATGAAACCGGATACTTCGTGGAAATTACCATGGTGGCCATTACCGCCCTGCTTACCGCTCTGGTTAGCTATTGGGTGTTTCGCCGCCGCGAACAACTTATTCGTAAATACGGAGAAAGGGCCAAACTGGTTTTTCAGAGCTTTGAAAACCAGCAAATTAGTGCCGAAACAGCCTCCCGACGGCTGGAGGAAATAAAGCGTGAGGTAGATGGATTGGTGATCCGACGTCGGCTGGGTTATACAGAGGGATTATACTTTCTGGCTTTTATTGAGGATATGGTAAAACGTATTGAGTACGCGAGGAGCGTCAGCGAGAATTTTATGGAACTGTTCAGTGCCTTTATGGAAGACGATGTGCTGACGGAAGGAGAGTACCTCAAGCTTAAACAATTTCTGATTTCCATACGCCATAAGATCCCGGAAGAAGTGTACGGGCAATTCAGCCGCAAAGTTGAG
>JADZFI010000294.1 GCA_020850025.1 Saprospiraceae bacterium | reverse complement strand
CGTCTCCGCGCCTCTGCGGTGAAAAATCAACGGTGAATATACTACCGCGCCCTATTCCAGTACCAATAAAACGGCACTCCTGTCAGCATGAGTACCACACCCAGGCCGGCTTCGCGGGGGTGGGTAAAGCAGGTGATCACGATGAGCGCGGCGCAGAACAACACAAACAGGGCCGGCACCACCGGATAGCCCCAAACCTTGTAAGGGCGTTCGGCATTGGGTTCGCGTTTGCGCAGGATAAACACTCCGAAGGCCGTAGCGCCGTAAAAGAAGAACGCCGCGAAGATCAGCATGTCGGTGATCTGGTCGAAACTGCCGGACAGTACCAGCAGGCAGGCCCAGAGTCCTTGCATCCAAAGCGCCGGATTCGGAGTGTTGTAGTCCGGGTGAATTTCTTTGGCGCGGGAGAAGAACAGCCTGTCTTTAGCCATGGCGTAATACACCCGTGGCGGCATCAGAATAGTGGCATTGGTGCAACCCAGCGTGGTGATCAGAATGGTGATGGAAATCAGCGTAGCGCCGATATCGCCGGCAAAATGGCGCACTACAGCCACGGCGGCAATTTCATTTTGGGATCGATAAACATCGACGATTTGATCAATGGGTAATACGTACAGGTAGGTGAAATTCACCAGCAAATATGCGCCCATGATGATCAGCATGCCGGAGAACAGCGCCAATGGCAAATTCCGGTTCGGATTTTTGATTTCCCCGCCGATAAATCCGAGCGTATTCCAGCCTTCATAGCCCCAGAATGCCGCCAAAAGGGCCGTAAACATGGCTTTGATAAAGCTCATATCCGTCCAGGAACGATCTACAAACTGCAAAGACGGCGTTTGGAAATTCTGCATGCTCCCGCCTCCAAACAACAAGCCTGAGATCACGACACCCGCCAGTCCGACAATGACCAGGCGCGTAGCCCAGGTGCTCAGGAACTCACCGTTCTTGAGTCCGCGGGAGTTCAGCCAGGTCAGCGCCAGGATGAGGGTTATGGTGAGCGTTTTTACCCCTGCATTTTCGAAGGGTTTAAACACCAGGAATTCAAAACTTTCGATGGATTCCGGCAAATGCGGCAGCGGGAAAATGGCATTGAAGGATTGCGAAAACACATAGGCAATGCCCGCCACAGCCGCCGTTTTGATAACAGCGAAGGTGCTCCAGCCCCACATAAAGGCCATGAACTTGCCGTAAATTTTGCGGAAATACACGTATTCACCTCCGGAATCGGCCATCATGCCGGCAATTTCTGCGTTGCTTAATGCACCGCACAGGCTGATGATGCCTGCCAAAGCCCAGGCCCATAGCACCAGATCCGGGGATAACAGCTCGGCCGACATAGGCGCTACTTTTTTATACACGCCTGAACCGATTACGGAGCTTACCACCAGGATAGTGGCGCCGGCCAGCGTTACGCTGCGAACGAGTTGACCTTGTTTCTTTTCCATGGGAGGCAAACATAGGAAATGTTGAGAACATGAGTACATGTACTCGTCAATCGTAAATCCTGCCCAATTCTCCCCCGGGTCTTTGTAAATTCGCTACAGTGTAGTATCTTTGTTATACCTTGGAATTATGTGAATTTTTTGTGTTACTTTTTAGTGAATAACCGATTTTTTTGATCTAATCAAACGTATAAATAGCAGGTCTTGTTAACGCTCATTGCCTGTTTTTCATGAAAATTATGATGTGGTGTTTCTGCAATGCTCCTGTATTGCGGTGTCTTGTTTATTGCTCCGCTGCCAGGGTGGGGCAAATCAATCGAATTTTTTCCAACTCTATTGCAACGCCTGTTACAATGTGTATAAACCATCATTTTTCAATTTCAAAAACCCTTTTCACATGTCATACAAAATGTTGTTTTATAAAATTAGGGGGGGGGCAGTTTTTCTTTTGATGCTGCTTTGCATTTCCAAGACCCTTGCACAGTTATCATCTTATGCTGTCAATTGCGGGCAACTATCCGTCGAGGTGGAGGCGAACGGATACACCGGAAATAATCATGGAAGCAACTGTAGTTATTGTTGTAATTCCGGAACATATTCTTGCCAAAGGATGATGTATAATGTGTATCTGCGTGCAGCGAATATTCAAGGAGGCATCCAACTTCCCACCTCAGGCAATTTTAACCTTGCTTACTCTGAGCTCTACATTACCCTGAAACTCAACAGAGGAGCCAACGCCATGGCTTCCTACATTAATGAAATCCAAACCGAAACTTGTTTAGCAAGCTATTTGGGAAACAATGCTTCCGTAACCTTTACCGCTCATCCTATGGAGGATGAGGTGACCTTAAAGATAACCAGTGCAACAGGTACCCCTCCCAATATTCCCTTTTTGAATTTTCTAAGCAATGGACCAGTATTTGGAATTGTGGTGGATGCATTTCCCGGGGAGAGTATTGGTATAAGCTGTGTTACGTTTACCTATATCAGTAACGAGGATTGTGATGATCAAACCTGCACAGGAGTCCAAAATGTCAACTTCCCCACTCCTGCAAATTCCAATGCCAATATCAACATTGATTTCGACGATATTGATTGTGGACAGGAAGAGTATATTGATCTCCCTGTTTTAGTGACATCCAATATTGGGAGTACAATTGGCTTTTTTGATTTTACTGTAGTAATTAGCAATACAGCTCCTGATGGGTTCAATGCCGCCCCGGAATTCATTGATATTTTGGGCGGGACAAACCCTGCTGTCTCGGTGGTTTATAATCAAAGTACTTCACAGTATATTGTTCACATCAGTTATTTCGGACCAAGTTGGAGTACTTTGTTTGGAACCGACAAACAACTTGGTGTACTCAGGATTTACCGGCCGCCCCTTCTTTGTCAGGGGTATACTATTTCAGCATCTGCATTAGCCGGAAGAATTGTCACGCCGACCCAAAACGGCACAGAATGCAAAACATTTTCAACGGGGGCAACTAACTCGGCCTCCTGTGTGGTTCCAGCCATGTCTGCCTGTAGTGCCTTTCAATTTGATTTACTTACAGAGGATAACCTGCCAGACTGCTCAACCCTTGAAATGAAAGCCGTATTGAGCTGGGATCCAGCTGATTTTAACAATGCAACCTCCTTGCAATTTGAGCAACTAAGGTTCATATTGGATATTGAAATGGAAAGTGGTGTCACGATTTCAGACATCAGTCTGGAAAATTTCAGTTGCCCCGGCTCCGGCAACGATCCTGTTCTTTGTGCCGCCGGATGTGTGGTAAATAATAACAATCAGGTAGAAGTCTGTATTAACGTGGGCACAGCAATCACTGTCAATAACAACGCCGCCCTCGTGATTACTTTTGATGCTCCTTCCGGATGTGTGAACGGGGTAACGATAAGAAAGGTGTCATTAAAGCGCCCAGGTGAAAGTGTCTGTCAGGCCACCATTAATGATCCCCTTACCGGCGATTTCCCGTATTGCAGTCCGGCCATGGAAGAT
>JADZFI010000293.1 GCA_020850025.1 Saprospiraceae bacterium | reverse complement strand
TGGTAGTTTTTCTTCGGATGTATGCCGATGGAAAACAGGAAGGGTTTATCCCGTTTTACTACCACTTGTGCTTTTTCGGTGACTTCTTCCGGGTGCCCTCCACCATTGTAAATTACCCGCTCTGCCATCCGCGCCGGTACATTCAATTGCGAGTGTACCTGTGCGCGTACAAACTCCGAGATATAAACCAAGCCAGCCGCGTTGTTGATTTTCCGCTGTATGGCTGCCAGTTTTCGTGCTTTTTTGGCTTCTGAATAATCCAGGCGTTCCAGAAAATTCAAATCATGGATGGTATAAACCACCGCCGTTTTCTTGTTTCTGGGCAAATAGTCGGAATCTTGATGCATACAATGCCAAACATCTGCCTCGATTGGAATACCCAGCCACTTGTGCCAGGGCGTTACCACCTTGTACTGCATGGAAGAGCCAAACACCTCCCGCCGATTTTCCGGAACGAGCGCCGTAAATACCATACCCTTTGTGGCATTGTCTGCCACAAAAGCCTGGCCGAGTTGCAGGCAATACTGCCCAAGGCCTGTGTATGGATTTCTCAATCGTTCCATGTCTAATACGATGGTTGGCACTGGTTGTTTGGTTTTCAGGGTTTGGTATTTTTTAATGCTTTCACTGCCTCTCTGAACTGTGCTCCACGGTCTTCATAGTTTTTAAACAGGTCGAAACTGGCGCAAGCAGGACTCAACAATACAGCATCTCCTTCTTTGGCCATTTTGGCTGCTTCTGCAACGGCTGCCTGCGCACTGCCGGTTTCTACCATGGGCTTTTTCAGTCCTTTAAAAGCCTGGATGATCTTCGAGTTATCTACGCCCATGCAAACGATGGCTTTCACCTTTTTTTTCACCCATTTCAAGAGCGGCTCGTAGTCGTTTCCCTTGTCCTGGCCACCAACGATCCAGACCGTTGGCGCTTCCATCGCTTGCAGGGCATAGAACACGGAGTCAACATTCGTGGCTTTGGAGTCATTTATCCAGGTAACCCCCTGAATCACCGCCACCTTTTCCAAACGATGCGGCGGGGTTTCAAAAGTGTTCAGGCCTCTCTGTATGTCTGATGGCTCTGCGCCCATCAGGAGCGCCGCCCGTATGGCGCAAACTGCGTTGAACATGTTGTGCGGCCCTTTGAGGGCTGACTGCGACATGTCGAACTGCACTTTACCCACGCGGATTACGCCGTTCTTGTAAAAGCCTTTCCGAATGGCGATCTTTTTCGCCCCTGTCTCTTTCCAGTTTTCCTGAATGACCGGATCGTAACCGTTGTAGATGAACTTGTCACCGCGCCGCTGATTCATACTGATGCGAAACTTGGCGGCCGAGTAGTTTTCAAGCTTGTATTCGTAGCGGTCCAAATGATCCAGCGTGATGTTCAACAACATAGAGACACTTGGCCTAAACTGTTGAATATCATCCAATTGAAAGCTCGAAATCTCCAGCACAAAGCATCTGTCTTTCACTTTAATGTTACCTGTCTGCAGGTCGTCAAGCACCATTCTGGCGAAGGAATTACCTACATTGCCGCCTTTTCTGACATTCAGCCCGGCCTCGTGCATCAGGTGCCAGGTAAGCTCGGTGGTGGTGGTTTTTCCGTTGGAGCCGGTTATGGCTACTATCCGGCATTTACCGGCATAGCGATACGCGAATTCAATTTCGCCAATCACATTGATGCCTTTTTCCCGCACGGCTTTCATCACCTCGCTTTTCTCCGGGATGCCCGGGCTCTTGATGATCTCATCCGCATTCAGCACCAGCGCCATGGTATGCTGATTTTCCTCCCACGGGATGCCTGCCTCTTCCAATTCCTGCTTGAAGGACTCCTTGATCAGGCCTTTATCGCTCACGAACACGTCGAAGCCCAGGAAGCGGGCCAGTTTGGCCGCTCCTGTACCGGATTCCCCGGAGCCTAGTATGACGATTCGTTTTTTCATTTTTTTAATTGCTTAACGGATCTTGAGTGTAATGATCGTGGCCACCGCCAGCAGAATTTGTACAATCCAGAAACGCACTGAAATGGTCACTTCATGATATCCTTTCTTCTGGTAGTGGTGGTGAAGCGGCGCCATCAAAAACACCCTTCTGCCCTCCCCGTATTTCTTTTTGGTATGCTTGAAATACCATACCTGAATGATGACCGACAGATTTTCAATCAGAAACACCCCGCACAAAAGCGGAATCAACAGCTCTTTCCGGGTGATAATGGCCAGGGAGGCAATGATTCCACCCAGGGTCAAACTGCCGGTATCGCCCATGAATACCCGTGCCGGAAACACGTTGTACCACAAAAAACCGATACACCCTCCCAGCAAACAGGCCGAGAACACCACCAACTCACTACTATGCGGTATGTAAAAGATCTTCAAAAAATCGGCCGCCAGCGAGTTGCCGCTCAGGTAGGCCAACATGCCCAGCGTTGCAATCACAATGGCCGAAACGCCCGCCGCCTGCCCGTCCAAACCGTCTGTCAAATTTGCCCCGTTGCTCACTGCCGTGATCACGATGATCACCATGATCACAAAGAAGATGGAGCTTAAATCGCGTGCATTGTCTCCCAAAAACCACAGAAACCGGGAGTAGTCAAGTTCGTTGTTCTTAAAGAAAGGCACATTGGTGATCGGGGCCTTCACGTACACCATTTCCTTGTAGGTATTCGGAGCCGCAGGGTCTTTTACAAAGAGCGTCTCCATCACCGTATATCCTTTCTGTGTGGCTACCTCCGGATCCATGCGCACCACCACTTCGTCGTTCACCAGCATCGTGATCCCCACGATCAATCCCAATCCCACCTGCCCCATGATCTTAAACCGTCCTTTCAACCCTTCCTTATCCTTTTTGAACACCTTTATGTAATCATCAATAAACCCGATGGTGAACATCCAAACCGTGCTGAAAAGCATCAGCAAAATGTACACATTGTCCAAACGCGCCATCAACAGGCAGGGAATCAGCGTCGCTGCAATGATGATGATGCCACCCATAGTAGGCGTGCCGGCTTTCGAAGTTTGGCCCGCAAGGCCAAGGTCCCGCACCGTTTCACCTATCTGCGCCCTGCGCAACCAGTCGATGATACGCTTGCCGATCACCAGGGAGATCAGCAGCGACAAAATCATGGCCACACCAGCCCTGAATGAAATAAATTTGAACAGGCCCGCACCCGGCAGGTCGTAATGTTCTTTCAGATATTCAAAAAGGTGTGTTAACATGGTTGATACGCTTCATTTGTGTAATCAATTTGGCTGTGGGGCGATGTTGCATCGCCCCGCAACCGGCTCAAAATCAAAATAGTAGTCCCTCCACTATTTTATCTTTCACCCGCCGTAGCTTCAGCGCAGGCGGGTTGGTTTCTTAAGTTTCATCAAACGACTTCGACAATACCTTTTTATCGTCGAATGGGTGTTTCACCCCGTTGATTTCCTGATATTTCTCGTGTCCTTTTCCGGCCACCAGGATCACATCGCCGGGGCCGGCCAGTTTTACGGCTGTTCTGATGGCCTGCTCGCGATCCTGGATGATCAGGGTTCTTTTCTTTCCTTCCTGGTCCAGACCAGCTTCCATATCGCTGAGAATGGCCGCCGGATCTTCGGTTCTCGGGTTATCCGAGGTCAGGATCAGCTGGTTGCTGAGCCGGGCGCCGATGCGGGCCATCTCCGGTCTTTTGGTTTTATCCCTGTCGCCTCCTGCACCAGCCACAGTTATCACCCGGGATGTTTTCTTTTTCAGTTTGGCAATGGTTTCCAGCACTTTTTCCAGTGCATCCGGTGTGTGGGCGTAGTCTACAATTCCGATACAACCTACTTTGGTGGGATGCACGATGTATTCAAATCTTCCTTCTGCACTTTGCAGGTTACTCAGCGCAGTGAGCAACTGATCGCGGTTGAACGATTGAGTGTCTTCACTGAGCAAGGCGCCAACCGCATACGCTGCCGTGAGGTTGTAGGCATTGAATTCCCCGATCAATCGAACAAACAATTCAATACCATTCAACTCCAAATGCAGACCCGTGAGGCTGTTTTCTATGATCTTCGTCTTGAAATCAGCCGGTTTTTTCAGCCCGTAGCTGCATTTGCGTGCCCGGGTATTTTGCAACATGACCACCCCGTTCTTATCATCCACATTGGTCAGTGCAAAGGCGCTTTTGGGCAAATCGTCAAAGAACTTTTTCTTGGCATCGCGGTATGCCGCGAAGGTTTTATGATAGTCCAGATGGTCGTGACTAAGATTGGTGAACACTCCTCCGGCGAATACCGCCCCGGCTATACGTCGTTGATGAACTGCATGACTACTCACCTCCATGAACACATGACTACAGCCGGCATCTGCCATTTCCCGAAACAAAGCATGCAATCGAACCGCATCCGGCGTAGTATGGGTACTGGGTATCACTGCCGAGCCAATCCTGTTTTCTACCGTACCAATCAATCCGCATTTATATCCCAATGCCGTGAAGAGCTGCCAAAGCAGGGTCGTAGTAGTGGTTTTTCCGTTGGTGCCGGTTACGCCAATCAGGGTAAAAGCCTCTGAAGGGTTTCCGTAATATCTGGAAGCCAGTTGCCCCAGCATTTCAGCGCTGTCTTTTACCCGGATCACCGTTGCACCGGTTTCCCCTGACCATTCCTCACAAACAATTACCCCGGCTCCATTTTCCAAAGCCACCGGAATGAACTGGTGACCGTCTGACGATACCCCCCTAACCGCCACAAACACATCGCCGGAAGTCACCTGGCGACTGTCGAACCGGATTTGGCCGATGTTGCCCCCAGTGTCTCCCTGGATGTCGAGCCCCTTGAGGCCTTGTATGAGTTCAGAAAGTTTCACTTACTCCTACTTTTTACAATTGATTGAACGTTTCAAGCGTCAAACTGACTAAAAGGCCAAGGATCATGATACTCCAGAAAATGGCTACCCACCGATTGCGCTTTTTGATTAATTCCTGTACCCGTTCCGAGTCACCATGTTCACTGAAAAAAGGCCCTATCCACAAATGCTTATTGATTGGTTTGCTAAATGCTTCCATCACTGATTCTTGAGGCTGCTCCGGATTCCTTTCTTTAGCAATTGCTATCGACAATTTCACCAATTGGAATAAGGTGTAAAAAGTGACGAGCAATATGATTGGCACGAGAAAACTATTCATAATCACTAGTTTAAATACAAAACACACGTTTGTCCGTTTGCTTTGGTCCCCGGGGCCAGACTCTGGCTCCTCACCTTCCCTACCCCTTCAGCCCGCACCCGGCAACCCCGATTTTCCAGCAGGTAAATGGCGTCTTTCAATCCCATTCCCACCACTGAAGGCACGGTTTTATCATTTACAGAGCGGTTTTGAATGCTCAATCCTATGCTGTCTTTGGCCACAAGCACTCCCCAGTCTGCCAGTTCCTCTCCTGAAGTAAATTCCAGACCCAGCCATTCCATACTTTCTTTCAGGTCTTCTTTGCGTCCGGCATCAAATCCGGGCAACTGACCCTTTTTCAAAGGAGCCGGTTTGGAGGCATTGATGGGGGTATGCAGTTCCGCTTTCATGGCAAAGCATTTTTCAGCAATTTGCCGGAATACCGGCGCTGCTACTTCCGCCCCGTGATACCCGCCGCGTTCCGGCTCGCTGATCACTACGATACAGGAATAAACCGGGTTATCGGCCGGGAAAAACCCGCAAAATCCTGCCTGGTGACGAATGCCTTTGGTAGCCCTGAACTTGTGATAATTCAACTGGGCAGTTCCTGTTTTGCCTGCCATGTCGAAATTGGCCGACTGGATATTTTTAGCCGTTCCGTTTTTCACCACCTCCTTTAAAAGCTCTTTTGCTTTGCGAATGGTGTTTTGGGAGGCAATACTTCTTTTTACCGTATAAGGCCTGAACTCTTTGATGGTTTCTCCGTAATGCTCGGTCCGTTGCACCAGGTAAGGCCGCATCATGCGACCGTCATTGGCCACTGCATTGTAGAATGTAAGCATCTGCAAGGGCGTCAACAGCAATTCATACCCGATACTCATCCAGGGCAGTGTGGTTCCGCTCCATTCGCTCTTGGGGTCGTCCGGATTTTTCAGGATCGGATTTTCCTCACCGCCAATCTCAATGCCTGTTGGTTTGTCGAGGTTGAAATCGCGCAACTGCTGAATGAAAGCTGCCGCTTTGTTCTTGAAGTATTTCTGCGTCAGGGTAGCAGTTCCTACGTTGGATGAAAGCGCAAAAATTTCCAGAATACTCATGGAGTCCCTGCCATGCGGGTGAGCATCCACCAGTTCTTCGTCGTATATCTTCACTTTACCCTGGTAAACGGGCACATTTTCATCAAAGTTGTCCAGTGCGCCGGCTTCCATCAAGGCCATGAAAGTGGCCAGTTTGAACATGGAGCCAGGCTCCACCCGCTCACCCACTGCGTAGTTGTAGGTTTCCCAGTAGCCGGTTTTTCCTTCCGACTGTGTCCGGCCGATATTGGCGATGGCCCGGATTTTACCGGTTTTCACCTCCATCACAATCGCGCAGCCATGGTCTGCATTGTGCGTCAGGCAGGCGTTGAGCAGTGCGGTTTCTGCAGCATCCTGTATGTTGATGTCGAGTGTGGTCACCACATCATCACCGGAGGCGGGTTCAATTTCAGCCAGATCGTTCACCGGGATGTAGATGTCCCCCGGCACCCGAAGCATTAACTGCTTGGGATAATCATCCCGTTTACCGTCCAGAATGGTATTGAAACTACCTTCAATGCCTACCGGCAGGGCGCCTTCCCGTTGGGCATAGCCAATGGTGCGCTGCGCCAATATTTTGAAGGGGCGTTCCCGCTTGCTCACCTGCTCCGCGATAAATCCGCCGGCATGCCGGCCCTCCCGGAAAATGGGAAACGACTTGACTTTCAGGTACTTGGAATACGGCAGATTCTTGGCAATGGGCACATAGCGGATACCTCGGGTGCGCGGGTCTGCATTGCGCAGGGTATCCAGCCACTCGCGGTATGCACCAGGCGTGTATTGCGGATCCACGTAGGTGGAAAGCAACCAGGCCAGGCTATCCACTGCCTGATCGTTAAAAATCTCTGCCGTCAATCCCTCTGCTTTTGCGTCAAAATGTATGTCAAAGAACGGGAGCGAGGTTGCCAGCAAGGAACCGTCATCCGCCAGAATATTCCCCCGCTGACTGGGCACATCCACTAATTTCACATATAAACTGTCGGCTTTGGCTTCCCATTTATGGGCTTCAGTCACCGTCAGTTGAAACAATCGCATCAAAATCACCACAGCCACCACCAGTACCACGGCTGCCACCAGGTACACTCGGATGAGGACTTCGTTTTTGATGTTGAGCACGATTGGGGAATGTGGTTAATGTGTTAATGTGTTATGTGGTTAATGGGGGGAATGGGGGTTACTTAATCACAATGACTTTGGGTCCTTTATTTTCAAGATCAAGGCCTACGGGTTCGAGGTCTGCATCAATTTGGCTTTGCATGCTTTTATACATGGTCTCGCTTTTAATAGAGGTGTATTCCCATTTGAGTTCCTTTATTTCTCTTTGCAATAGCTGAATCCTGCGTACGCCTTTCTCGGCAAAATGCGCATTGGCTATGTAGAGAATGCCCAGTCCGCCCAAAAAGAGCAGAAACTGGAAGTTGCCAAATACCAGATCGGTGGTGTGGCGACTTACGTTTAGCGCATTCAGTAGTTTGTTAGCCAATGTGGTTCCTGTTTATGGTCGTTTATGATTCAATTTTTTGTGCCACTCTCAATTTAGAGCTGCGCGCTCTGGTGTTCCGGGCCACTTCTGTCTGGCTGGGTTCCACCGGCTTTTTGGTCACCAGGGTCCATGGCCGGCGGATGTTTCCGTAGAAATCCTGATCCATTTCGCCCTGTATGTTGCCTGTTTTCATAAAATTCTTCACCATCCGGTCTTCCAGACTATGGAAGGTGATGACTGCCAGTCGGCCCCCTGGCGCCAGCATTTCCAGGGAGTCTTTTAAAAAATCTTCCAGTGCGCCCAGTTCATCGTTCACTTCCATCCGGAGCGCCTGAAACACCTGCGACAGATACCGCATGCGGTCCCCCATATAGTGTTTGCTGCACAGTTCCAACAGGTCGCCGGTACTTCTGAACGGCAGTTTTTCGCGCTCCCGAACCACCGCGTGTGCGAGGGTTTTTGCGTTTCGCACCTCGCCCAGTTCGCTGAAAATGCGCTGAAGCTCTTCTGCGCTGCGGCTATTGAGCAAATCGGCGGCTGTTTCACCGTCCTGCCTGTTCATGCGCATATCGAGTGCTGCTTCAAAGCGATAGGAAAACCCCCGCTCGGCCGTATCGAGTTGGTAGCTGCTCACGCCCAGATCGGCCAGAATACCCTGTACCGTGCCGGGCCGAACGCCTTCGGCGCGCAACTGACGTTTCAAGTGCCTGAAATTGGATGGGACAAACGTAAAGCCGGGGTTGGCTGAAAATTC
This sequence comes from Saprospiraceae bacterium, assembly GCA_020850025.1. Lineage (GTDB taxonomy): Bacteria > Bacteroidota > Bacteroidia > Chitinophagales > Saprospiraceae > M3007. The sequence goes on along the minus strand of JADZFI010000293.1, from coordinate 3,455 downwards.
CTGCTGTTCAGTGTTCCGTTTTGCGTCTTCGTCCTGGTCAAAGGCAAACAGGCGACCTTTTTCGCCCATTTTTTCCAGGATCAGCCGGGAGTGACCACCTCCGCCAAACGTTGCGTCCACGTACATGCTACCGGGTACAACACCCAATAGATCAACGCTTTCGTGTAAGAGGACAGTTTCGTGGTACACCATGGCTTAGCCTGAATGCTGAACCTTGATCGGCACTCAACAAAACAAAAACAGGTAATTCCTGCTGATCCGTTGTGTGTCGCTTACAGTTCAATTTCATCATCACCGCCCATCACCGTGTTGGCCAAATCGGCAAACTCGTTCGGATCAAAAGCAGCGGTGGAAGCATATTGCTCTGGCGACCAGATTTCAATCTTGCCACCTACGGCAAGCAATACGGCTTCTTTGGCTATTCCCGCATAATCCAGCAAAGGCTTCTGCAACAGGATTCTGTCCGCGCTATCCGTAGTAAGTGGATATGCTCCGTAGTGAAAGGAGCGTATGAACGCGCGGTTCCGGTCGTTGAAACTATTGAGACGGCTCAACTTGGCAGCTATGCCGTCCCAGACCGGTTTGGGGTAAAGTGTGAGACACTTTTCAAAACCCCGATTGACCACAAACTCATAGGAGGCTGCCTCGCCATTCGACCCGGCTGCATGAGCGGGCAACTGACGGAGCAGCGCTGTTGGCAAGCGCAGACGACCCTTTTCGTCAAGGGCCACCGGGTATTCGCCTATAAGTTGCATGGTAGTGGTGTGGGACCGTACTTCTGCTAAATATGAACCGGGGCATATGTGGGATAAGCCACCTTTTCACAGGGACAAAAGTATTTACAATTTCCATATTTTCCCACAAATCGCCACATTTTATTCATTTATTTGTAAATAATTTTTCTATAAATTCACAAAACATTGATTTTAAATAATTTATAAAAATAATTTTTGCATTCATCCTGATCAAAAATCACCAAATCAATGATAGCGAAAATATTTAGACGCAGTCAAAAGCTTAAAAATTCGCACAAAAATACACTCAGTCGGCAAAAACACATGCCCATTAAACCCATAATTATAAAACAGTGGTAAAAAGTGGAGACATCATCCTCAACCGGGCAGCCTGGTGGTAAAAAGTGGAGACCAGCACCATCAGCCTTGGCCAAGGATGATTTATTTAGTCGTCATATATGGCAAATTGGGTAATTTGTGCCCGCCTTTTTCCCTCTTTGGCGAAAAGGCTCATCCGATTACAGGCCAATTACATCCTATGAAAAACACGATTTCATGCCTGCTGGTCATTTTACTTTTTCAGACAGCAGGCGCCCAAACGCCCCAGCCCTGGGAAATTGGGCTTGGCGCAGGAGCCGCCGTTTATTGGGGCGAAACCAACCAAATACAATTTGGGAAAAAAATATACAGCATCAACCCCAGCCTGAGTATCCATGGCCGGAAAAACCTCAGCAATACGCTTTCCCTGCGCGCCAACCTCACATTTACCCAACTTTCAGGCGATGACCAGCACTTCACGGAGCCTGCCTGGAAAAAGGAACGGGGCCTGTCCTTCTCCGGCAACCTGTACGAGGCTTCGTTGTTGGCTGAATTTTACCCCATTGGCATGTACAGCAGCCCGAAGAGAAAATCCCGCTCGGCAAGAAAAAAGCGGAGGGCATTCACGCCATTCCTGACAATTGGAGCAGGCATTCATTTCGCCAGAGCCAATGTTGACTGGAACGAACAACAACCCAATGATTACCTGAACCCGACCCTGGCAAACGTGGACAAAGGCCATACGCCCAAGCCGGACATCAGCATTCCCTTCGGACTTGGCGGCCGATTCCGGGCGGGAGAGCATTTTACCATCGGGTTCGAGGCCCTGATGACGCCAACGCTGGGTGATTATTTAGATGGAATCAGTGTGGCCGGCTCCCCGGACAACAACGACGGGTATCTGTACGCAGGCCTCACCGGCAGTTATGCCTTCGGCAACACCCAAAAGAAACCCAGACCCGAATCAGCCCAACCACAGGTGGCAGCAAAACCCGCTGAGCCAGACCGCGATAACGATGGCATTCCCGACATCTACGACCAATGCCCCGACGGACCCGGAACCTTGCAACTATTTGGATGCCCGGACCGGGACGACGATACCGTGGCCGACCGCGACGATAACTGCCCTGATGAAAAAGGCCACCCCAGCCTCAATGGTTGCCCTGATCAGGACGAAGACGGCATTGCAGACAAAGACGACAACTGCCCCGACACCAAAGGAACCCTGGAGTACCGGGGATGCCCTCCTGTAGACCGGGATAAAGACGGAGTAGCCGATGCAGAAGACCTTTGCCCGGACATGAAGGGTCATTTGCGCTGGAAAGGCTGTCCGGACTCCGACGCTGATGGTCTGCCGGATAATAAAGATGCTTGTCCGGGTATTGCAGGTCCAGAACGTTTGAAGGGCTGTCCGGACTCCGATGGCGATGGCATTGCGGATAAAGAAGATGAATGCCCAAGTCTGGCAGGCAAACCGGAGAAAAACGGCTGCCCTGAAGCGTTGCCGCCAGCCCCCGGGGTGCCCTTTAAGGCGGTGTATTTTGGTTCGACGCTGGATGACTGGTATAATACGTCTATTGTCACCCTTGATGAAGTAGTCGCCATACTCCAAGCCGACTCCAGACTGGAAGCTCGCCTGGAGGGCCATACCGACGACACTGGCCAGGAGCCGGCAAACGGATTGCTTTCGGAAAAAAGAGCCAAAAGATGTCGGGATTATCTCATCACCAAAGGCATTGATCCCAAGCGGCTGAGCTACCTGGGGCATGGCTCCAACAAACCTTTCGTGCCCAACGACAGCAGGGCGAATCGCCAACTAAACCGGCGTGTGGAAATTCATTTCCTGTTAAAGTAACCCCTGAACATTCCAGTACGCATCATGGATTTTGGCAAATTGCCCAATGTAGACAAAGTTGATTTCAGTCTGCCTCCGGAACCGGAGATCAATCAGGCTGTCCTGGCATCAAGTGCCGGAGTCTCTTTGCCCCGGGGAATATATGTGGGGCCAACCGGCTACAACATGAAACAATGGGTGGGAAAATGGTATCCTTTCGGGGCCCGTGAGAAGGATTTTCTCAAATATTACAGCCAGCAGTTCAACACCATTGAGTTCAATACCACCCATTATAAAATGCCGGATGCAGGCGCCATAGAGCGGTGGATCTCTGAATCACCAGCTGATTTCAAATATTGCCCTAAAATACCGCAGAGCATCAGTCACGCCCGGAATTTGGGCCTCACAAGCAGGGAACCTACTGAATTTTGCCAGATAATCACAACCCTGGGCGACCGCCTGGGGTATTGTTTTATGCAGTTGCCTCCCCACTTCGGGCCGAGAGATTTGCCGGTATTGGATCGTTTCCTTTCACAGATGGCCCATCAAATACCTCTGGCAGTGGAGGC
>JADZFI010000292.1 GCA_020850025.1 Saprospiraceae bacterium | reverse complement strand
CGTATCTGACGCATTAACGCCCATGCAAATTCGTACCCGGTTAACTTTAGTGTTTGGTTTAATTACTGCAGGAATCCTTGCTGGGGTACTGCTTGCGGTTTACGTGGTGTATGTAAAAAGCACAGAATACACCTTCTTTCAGGGGCTGGCCTCTAAAGTGGAGATGACTGCACAGGCAGCGCTTCAGGGCGACTCGGAGTTGAAACCCCTGGAGGGCAATTGGATCGCACCAGACGAAGCGCTATTGCCTTATCTGGATAATATCAGCATCTACAACAACAGTTACGAGCGGGTATTTGCGGTGCGGCCGGATGCGCCACCGGTGTCTGTCAAGGAGTTACAGGATATTTATAAAAGCGGGGAGCATCAATTCCGACACTACAATTTAAAGGCATTAGGGAAAAAAATGCCGGCTCGATCAGGTACTACCTATGTGGTGGTGGTGGAAGGTTATTTTGATACCACTGCCATCTACCAATTACGAAGTATCCTCATCATCAGTTTTGTGGTCGGGTTGCTACTGGTAGGAGTTGCCGGCTGGTATTATGCCGGAAGAGCCTTGGCGCCAGTGTTGAGCATTGTAGGGGAAGTGGAACAAATCCAACCGGCAGATTTAAGCAAAAGAGTGGATCCGGGAGCCAACCGGGATGAGATTGCGCGTCTGGCAGAAACCTTTAACCGCCTGCTCGACCGGGTAGAACAAGCGTTCAGGATGCAGCGTATGTTTTTATCCAATGTCTCCCATGAACTTCGCAATCCGCTCACGGCCATCCGGTCGCAACTTGAGGTGGCTTTGCAACGTGAGCGCAATGTGGAATCTTATCAAAAAACGCTCAAAAGTGTGCTGGATGATGTGAGTTCGTTGACAGAGGTGGAAGAAGAACTGCTGCAGCTGGCACGTATTTATAATGACCCCAACAGTATTCCATTCACAGAGGTTAGGCTCGACGAATTGTTGTGGCAGGCACGCGAGCAATTGCAAAAGCGTCATGTAGATTACACAACAATCCTTGAATTCGGGGAAATGCCGGCCAATGACGAGGTATTATTTGTGCAGGCTAATGAGGCCTTGCTTCTTACAGCCATTCAAAACCTGATGAACAATGCCTGTAAATACTCACCCGATCAAAAGGTCTTGCTAAGGGTGGTCTTCCTGGGGAACGGAGCCCATGAAGTGTCGGTTTGCGACAATGGCCCCGGGATACCTGAAGAAGAGAAGAAACTCATTTTTGAACCCTTCTTCCGCAGTCCGCGCCATTTGGGCATAAAAGGAACCGGTGTCGGACTATCGCTGGTGCAAAGTATCCTGACACTGCATAAAATTCAACTTTCCGTCGAAAGTCCGGCTGGCGGAGGTGCGGTGTTCAAACTCGAATTCCCGTCCAGGCCCTATATTGCCTCCTGATTCTCGGACAATAACACAAAATATGCAAAAAAACACCCAGGTAATTCTGTTCTTATTCTCCTTCCTGGCGCTCTCCTGCCAGGCTCAGGTGACTCCCGTAAAGGAAATCCGCTTTCCTGGTGGCAAAATTTGTTTTCTGCTCGATAGTGCAGCTGCAGGCCAGGCCATCACGACCGATCGCTACGACGGTTTTTTTGACAAGGTGAATGCATCCGAAATGTCGATCCAGATGCGCCAACCGCTTCGGGCCGGCCAGTCGCGTTCTGAACTGTTGCCGGACTATATCCAATTCCTGAAAACGGATGTATCCGGATTTACGCCGGAAGAGTCCAAATTTGTGGAAGGGGTGATGCAGAAGGTATTTAAGACGTCAACAGGCGTCAACCCGGCTCTATTCCCGGATACCCTTAAGCTGATCAAAACCAAGGGCCGGCATTATGGAGATGGCGTTTGGTACACCCGGGATAATTGCATTGTAATACCTGCCGATGAACTGGGCCGGAAGAAAACAACCCCGTTTACCATCACGATGTTTCATGAGCTTTCACATGTGTGGTCCAGACTGAACCCTAAACAAAGCGATAAAGCCTATCAACTCATTGGCTTTGAGGGGGTTGGATATGAAAACCTCTCGATTCCACCGGGCCTTCTGGAGCGGATCCTGTACAATCCGGACGGTGTAGACATTGCTCAAAAAATTACGCTCAAGCAGGAGGACGGCTCAGAAATTCATGCCATTCCGGTTATCTATGCCAACCACCCAGGTTGGACAGAGGAACAGAATACCTTTTTTGCCTATCTGGAATTCAACTTGTTCCAGATCGTTAAGCAGGCCGACGGTAAGTGGAAGGTATTGGTAAAAGAGGATGGCTTTTCCAGCGTGCTTGATCTGAAATTACAGCCAGATTTCTTCAGACAGATCAAGGATAATACCGGCTACATTATTCATCCGGATGAAGTGCTGGCCGACAATTTTGCCTTTATCATGCAGGAACGCAACGGACAGAAGGTTTCCCTGAGCTTTTCAGCCGAAGGCAAGAAGTTGCTGGCTGATCTGGAGGCGGTGCTGAAGGGGAAGTAGATGACTCTCTAAATGCCCCCAAGATGACTAAAAAACCTTCAAAGGGTACACATTTTTAGTGTAGGTACATAACCCCGTCCTTTAGGGTGGGGTATGCCGCAGCACGATATTTTTGGGGCTTTAGCCCCGCATCATGTAAGGGCTAAAGCCCTATACACTTATTACTCATGCTGAATCCCCGCCCTAAAGGACGGGGTTATATACCTCCATCAAAGATGTGTACCCTTTCTAATATAAAATTCTTTACTGCGGATTCACCTTGAACAATTCTACCTCAAAAATGAGGGCAGAATAGCCTTTGATCAGTCCGCCACGGCCGCGTTCGCCGTAGGCGAGGTTGTAAGGGATGAAGAATTTGAACTTGTCGCCTTCCTTCATGTATTGAAGTCCTTCTGTCCAACCCGCAATTACGCCATTGAGCGGGAATTTCGCGGTCTGATTGCGCTGTACGGAACTGTCGAAAATAGTGCCGTCGTACAGCGTACCGTGGTAGTGTACCTCAACTTTATCGGTAGCTTTAGGGGATACTGTGCCATTGCCTTTGCTCATTACCTCATATTGCAGGCCGCTGGCAGTGGTGATCACCCCTTTGCGCTTTTTGTTTTCTTCCAGGAATTGAGCGTTTTTATCCTTCCACATGGAGGCGGCAATACCTTGCTCCACCTTGGAGGCATCATCGGCGGCAAACGCGGTTTGATTGCCTTTGATAACGGCGTTGAAGGCATCCATAAACAGTTTTACGTCCATATCGCTGCCGAGGGTGCGTTTGGCATTTTGAGCCGCCACCATACCGGCAGCATAGTTGAGGCTGTCAACCTTGGTTTTCAGAGTGGTTGTTTGTGCGAACGTTGCGCCGGCTGCCAGCAGCAACACAAGGGGTAGGATAAGTTTTTTCATGTTTTTAAAAGATGAGTCAAAGTTGTATAAACGCTTTTCGGGCGCCTCCCGTGTATGGAATAGAGCCGTTTAGTGGTTGTTCACAAACTTGTGGAGGTTCTTCAAGGCTGTTTGTTGCACCTTGTGTTGAAGGAAATTGGTCCAGCCCAGGAGCAGGCCGGTTATTCCGAATGCTTGCCTGCTCCAACGCCAGAAATGGAAATAATCCCGGTGACGGTAAATTAGCCCATCTTTAAACTCCATCTCTGCCCGGATGATGTTGTGCACCTTCCGGCCTGTTTTGGAGAATGTGTACCAGGCATCCCAACGCGCAGTTCCGGTATTGCCTTCGCCGCTTACTTCGCTGAACGCAATCCGAAGATCTTAGCCTGATTTTATCAGCATTTCCCACATAGCGCCGGCTTCCTTGCCGGAATGCAGGGTAAATACTTCATCCCTGAATTGTGCCTCCGGATGATACATCTTGGCCATAGTTGCCCAATCCTTCTGTTGAAAGGCAGTATAAAACGCTGTTACGGCGGTTATTACAGGATCAGGCATGGCTTACATTATTGACCGTGACAGTGCTTGTATTTTTTCCCGCTGCCGCATGGACAAGGGTCATTTCTTCCCACCACTTTTTCGCGGACGATGGGTTGAGTGCGTTGTACCGGGCCGTTGTGGCTAGCAGCGGCTGCAGCGCGCTGGGCGGCTTCCTGGGTTTCAGTTTGTTGCTGCTGGTTGTTGGTGCGCAAACGCGATGCCTGAGCTTTGCGCATGGCTTCTGCCTGATTGGCAGCTGCCTGAGCTTTTCGCATATCGTCATCGGAAGGCAAGGCCAGGGAACCTTTCAGCAGGAAGGAGGTCACATTGGCGTTGATATGTCCGATCAGTCCTTCAAAAAGGTTGTAAGCCTCCATTTTATAGATAACCAGCGGATCTTTCTGTTCAAAGCTGGCGCCTTGTACGGATTCTTTGAGGTCGTCTACATTGCGGAGGTGCTCCTTCCAGGCATCGTCGATCAGAGCGAGGGTAGCCACTTTCTCAACGTCGCGCATCACCGATTTGCCTTCCGTGCGGATGGCATCTTCCATGTCGGCGCTAACATTGTATCCGGCAGTGCCATCGGTAAACGGTACTACGATGCGTTTGTAGCGCTGCCCGTGTTCAGCATACACCCGTTTTATTTCCGGAAGGATGCGTTCGCCCACTTGTTTGGATTTGTGTTCGTACAGGCTCATTACCTGATCCTGAAAAGTTGCGATGACAGTGCCCTCCGGCGCTGATTTGAACCAGGCTGCATCCATTTCAGGGTCTACCCCAATCAACCGGATGCTGTCAAGGCGGAACGTTTCATAGTCGCCATCCTGACGATGCACATGCACCAACTCGTTGGTAATGGCCGAGAAGGCGTTGTTGATATCCACCGCAAGGCGGTCGCCAAACAGAGCGTTGCGGCGCTTTTTGTAAATAGCCTCACGCTGGATGTTCATCACGTCGTCATATTCCAACAGGCGCTTTCGGATACCGAAGTTGTTCTCCTCTACTTTTTTCTGGGCGCGTTCGATGGAATTCGTCACCATAGAGTGTTGAATCACATCACCTTCCTTGTGTCCCATTTTATCCATCAGCCCTGCAATGCGGTCGCTCTGGAACAAACGCATCAGGTTGTCTTCCAGCGACACATAGAACTGGGAAGAGCCGGGGTCGCCCTGGCGACCTGCACGGCCGCGCAACTGGCGGTCTACCCGGCGGCTTTCGTGGCGTTCGGTACCGATGATGGCCAAACCGCCGGCCTCTTTTACGCCCGGTCCGAGTTTAATGTCGGTACCACGACCGGCCATGTTGGTGGCGATGGTCACCTTGCCGGCCAGACCGGCTTCGGCTACGATTTCAGCTTCGCGCTGGTGCTGCTTGGCGTTCAGTACATTGTGCTCAATGCCGCGCATTTTCAACATGCGGGAGAGCAATTCAGAGATTTCCACCGAGGTGGTACCTACGAGGCAGGGGCGGCCGGCCTCGCGCAGTTTCACGATGTCGTCAATCACCGCGTTGTATTTCTCACGTGCGGTTTTATATACCAGATCTTCGTGGTCTTGACGGGAAATGGGGCGGTTGGTGGGTACAACTACCACATCGAGCTTGTAGATATCCCACAATTCCTTCGCTTCCGTTTCGGCTGTACCGGTCATACCGGCCAGCTTGTGGTACATACGGAAGTAGTTCTGCAGCGTTACGGTGGCGTAGGTCTGGGTGATTTCGCCCACTTTCACGTTTTCTTTGGCTTCCAGCGCCTGGTGCAGTCCGTCAGAATAGCGCCGACCTTCCATGACACGGCCGGTTTGCTCGTCTACGATTTTCACCTCTCCATCCAACACGATGTATTCATTGTCTTTTTCAAACAATGCGTATGCCTTTAGCAACTGCTGTATGGCGTGCACACGGCGGCTTTTTACGCCGTAATCCTGAGAGAGGCGTTCCTTGGCTTCTACTTTTTGATCATGCGTGAGCTCCGTGTTCCGGTCAATTTCT
>JADZFI010000291.1 GCA_020850025.1 Saprospiraceae bacterium | reverse complement strand
GGTTACCGGATCAGTGTAGCCGGCGAAGTAAAGTTTAACAGTCAGATTGGCCGGAATAGGGGCGTCCAGGTAAAGCACATCACCTACTTCATGGTATTCGCGGCTGTTCTGCCATGCTCTCCAGTTGTTGGGGGTAATGGGATCCAGGGTAAAATTGAAGGTTTTGGATTTCAGCACCCCGTTCTGGGTATATTGAAATACTGCCTTGTTCCAGTTAATGTTGCTGCCTTGTTTGTTTTTTACCCAAATTCGAAGAGAGATCTGGGCTTTGCCGGCCTGGCTGCCGGTCCAGGCAGCAACGGTTTCATAAAGCAGTGCACCACCTTCCTGTTGATCAAAAACCACCTCTACTGTAGGCGCTGCGTCAGAGGATTGAGGCGATTCAATTTCACCCCAAACCGGAGGTGTGTGGATGTCCAGTTTCGACGAAATGTTATGGTGTACGCAACCATGATGTACATCGTCAGATTGGGCAAAAAGCGGGTTGGCGCTGAAAGGCACAAGCGCCATGATGAAGGCAAAAAATGCTGCGGTTGACAAACAGAGTTGTTTCATAAATCAGAGCGATTGAGATGTTAATAAGGTTTCGAGTTTGACTGGCTTCCGGTTGAAAACCATTGATGGGTCAAAAGTATAGGCGCCCAAAGCCCATCCCCCTGATCACTGAGTCTGCGGCAATAATGAATGAGTGAACGGTAAAAAGTATCTTTGTTTAAAATTCCGGCATTTGTACCATCCGTTCAGCAGGTTTATTTTCGGGGCCATGGCCTTTTTCCAATGCTTTTGGGGTGCAGCTCAAAGCCCTGAACTGGTGCCTGTTTATGAGGAAAGACTTCAAAATGCGCCTAACGACAGCTCACGCGCCATGGCGCTTCAGTACCTCTCGTTCAATCTGGCCCATACCGATCCGGTAAAAAGTATGGCCTATGGTGAAGAAGCCCTGAAGGTGGCCGCCGGATCCGGAAACCCGTGGTTGCTGGCACAATGCCAGAACGGGGTAGGTTGGGCTTGTTTCTCCGCAGGGAATTACAGCAGGGCTCGGATCCTGCTCGATTCAGCCATTCAATACATGCGAGCCACGGAGGATTATTTTGACCTGGCGCCGGTTTGTAATAACCAGGGCTGGGTTTGCCTGAAACAAGGGGACCATCTTGGCGCCCTGCGCTATTTCAGGGAGGGATTGAATGCGGCAGAAGCCAGTAAGGATCTGGGCAGGATAGGGTTTATGAACCGGAGCATCGGCTCTTTTTATAACGTTCAGAAGGAGTTTGACCAGTCTATTCCATATATCAAACGTGCGCTGGAGGTCTTTAAAACCCTGGATGATTCTATCCAAATCAGCGATTGTCTGCTTACCCTGGGCAATGCCTACAGTGGCCTGGAACAATACGAAACGGCTATTAACTATTACAAACTAACCCTTCCGTTTACCCGGGAATCCAAAGATGTTCTTGGGGAAGCATTGATTTATGAAAATTGGGGTATTGCGCTCAGCAAATTGGGCCGCTTTCAGGAAGCATTTCAGAAAATGAATGAGTCCATGGCCCTGCTGCTGCAATTAAACGAACAGATTGAAATTGCGTACCTGCATTTCACCATAGGCTCTACTCACCTGCTAAAAGGTGATACCCTGCGAGCCATTCCGTCGCTGGAACAGGCAAATGCCATCAGTTCAGACCTGGAATTAGCCGACATTCAAGCCGAGACGCTTCCGGCATTGCACGCTGCTTATGCTGCAACAGGAGCCTATGCAAAGGCTTATCAAACATTATTATCTTATCAACAACTCAGGGATACTACAGCGTCCGAGCAGCGCACACGCGAATTGCAACGACTTAAAACAGAGTACGAAACCGAACGAAAGGAAAAAGATTTACAAATCAAAACCCTGGAAAATGCCCGCCTGCAATCCAGGTACTGGCTGGCCCTGGCTGGCTTCGGTCTGGCCTTTCTCACCGGCCTGGCGTTTTGGTATCGTGCATGGCAACGACGCAAAACCAATGCGGTACTGGAAGCCAAAAACCGGGAAATACTGGCGCAAAAGATGGAGGCAGAAAGACTGCGGGAGCGCGCGGAATACTCTGAAGCGGTAAAAGAAAAGTTTTTGGCGGCCATGAGTCACGAAATCCGCACCCCAATGAATGCCATCGTTGGCCTGAGTCAACTGCTGGATGCCCAGCCGCATAACCCCACCACCGCCCACAACATCTCCATCATCCGGCAATCAAGTGAACACCTCATGACCATTTTGAATGATGTGCTCGATCTCGCCAAGATTGAGGCCAACAAAATGGAACTCCGCCCGTCCAACCTGCACCTGCCTTCCCTGCTCAACCTGATCGCCGGCACCTTCGAGAGCAGGGCAAAGGAAAAGGGGATTGAATTGAGGGTAGAACTCGACCCCAAAGTGCCGGATTATTTGATCGCGGATCCCGTCAGGCTGGGGCAAATCCTGAATAATCTGGTGTCAAATGCCATTAAGTTCACCGAAAAGGGAGCTGTTACGCTTGCTGCCCAATCATCCGCTTCATCCAAGAAACTGTCGGAGGCAGGCATCACCTTCTCCGTAACCGATACCGGAATCGGTATACCTGCCAATCGTCAACAAGCTGTTTTTGAGGAGTTTACACAAGCCGACGCGGGCGTGGCAACCATTCATGGCGGAACCGGGCTGGGATTGAGTATCGCACGAGGTCTGGTAGCTCAAATGGGAGGAATGCTCCATCTGATCAGTCGCCCCGGGCATGGTACCCGATTTTTCTTTACCCTCTGCCTCCCCAAAGGCCAGGCAGATTCTCCCCGGCAAAGTAAAACCAACATACCGGTATTAACCTGCCTGGAAATCCCGCGTATTTTACTGGTAGAAGACAACCCGGTCAATCAGTTGGTGGCCAAACAAACGCTACTCGCTATTTGTCCGCAATTGGACCTGACCATTGCCGACTCCGGAGAACAAGCGCTCGAATTGTCCGGGGCGACTTCATTCGACCTGATTTTCACCGACTTACAGATGCCCGGAATCAACGGATTTGAAACGACCCGACGCCTGCGCGAACAGTCCTATACAGGCCTGATTCTGGCATTAACCGCAAGTGCCATCAGGTCAGATGAAGCCCGGTGCAGGGAAGCAGGTATGCAGGGAATGCTGTTAAAACCGGTTTCTCCAGCTGATCTGGCTAATGCCTTGCTGAAGTATTTGCCCGGCAAGCTTTCGGCTGCAGCAAAAAAACATCAGGTTCCGCCATCGTTACTGCTGTTTGCCGGAGGAAGCGAAGAAAATGCCCGGGAGCTGCTCGACCTGATCTGCAAAGAATGGACGCAATACCTCGCCGACTTGCAAGCGCTCGAAAAAGCCGGAGATTTACACGGGATCCGAAAAATAGTCCACAAACTTAAGCCTCAGTGGATTGCAATGGGGCTCGATAGGGAGCATGCAACCATTCTTCATCTGGAGCAATACCACGAGATAAATGATCGTTTCCGCATGCAGTTGCAGGAAATTTGTAAGACCATTGAAAAAACCTTGGAATCATGCAGCCAGTGAAAGACAATCCGGTTAAGGTGATTCTTGTGGAAGATGATCCGTTTGCAGCAACCCAGTTGCGAATGTTGATTCAGGACCAGCATCCGCAATTCCACATACTGGCTACCTGTTCGAACGGGCGGGAGGGTTTACAGGCTATTCAACAACTTAAGCCTGAGCTGGTATTGACCGATGTTGAAATGCCGGAATTAAATGGCCTGGAAATGCTGAAACGCGTGGATAGCCCGGATTTTGAGGTGATTTTTATTACTTCTTTTGACAAGTATGCCATCAGCGCATTGCGCTTGAGTGCACTGGATTATTTGCTAAAACCGGTAAATCCGGAAGAATTGGCGAGCTCTCTCCTCCATTTTTTACAAAAAAGGAAAGAAAAACAACGAAACGAGGGTATTATTCAGAATTTCCTGTACAACATGAACAGCAGGGAAAATGCCCAAAATCAGCGATTGGCTGTAGCCACCTCGGAAGGCACTCATTTTATACCCCTGGCTGAACTGCTGCGCATAGAGGCTTTGTCCAACTACGCCAAAATCATTGTAAAAAACAGTAAACCCATTACGGTTTCCAAAACCTTGAAGGACCTGAAAGAAACGCTCCCAACCAATATGTTTCTCCGAATTCACAAGTCGCATCTGGTCAACTTACTACACATTAAAAATCTGCTGCCCGACCAGAAATTGAGTTTAACCAACGGCGACATACTCGAAGTAGCGCGCCGCCGCTGGTCGGAGGTTCAACAGGCAATGGCCTGATGCCTATTTCCGCAACGAATTGATCCAACCTGCAATTTTTTCCAGATCCTTTTTCGGCACCTGAGGCATAGGCGCCATGGGCGTGTAATCCGGCCAGTTTTCAGG
>JADZFI010000290.1 GCA_020850025.1 Saprospiraceae bacterium | reverse complement strand
GGTAGTGTCATTTTGCGTGTGATTTCGTAATTTTGCCTTCAAATTATTTTTGTCATGATTAACGAAGTTAAAGTTTGTCGCAAATGCGGTTCGGAGCACATCGTGAAAAATGGTTCTAATAGTGCCGGGAATCCGAAGTATAAGTGCAAATCGTGTGGTTTTGGAGGGGTGTTTCAGTCTGTTCGCAAGAGCGAAGAGTTCAAAGATATGGTCGTCAGAGCCTCTCTTGAGCGGAGCTCCTCGCGGGGGCTTGCTCGGACGTTCGGCATCAGCCATGAAACGGCGCTGAGATGGATAAAAAAAAGCCCAATCTCTTCCCGATATAACGACGACACTACTACCAGCCAAGAAAAGTGACGTGCTCGAACTGGATGAATTATGGTCATTTGTGTATTGTAAGGCTTTCAAAAGGTGGGTTTGGGTTGCTATGTGCCGCAGAACAAGACAGATCGTATCTTTTTTCATTGGCGACAGGAGTGAAGAGAGTTGTCAGGCATTTTGGGAGCTTGTCCCTAAGGATTACCGCCAATGCCGTTCGTTCAGCGATTTTTGGGAGGCCTATCAAAAGGTGGTAACAACGGGCAAACATAAGATGGTTGGAAAGGAAAGTGGTGAAACAAATCATGTGGAGCGCTGGAACAACACCTTGCGGCAGCGCGTTTGTCGGTTCGTAAGAAAAACACTATCCTTTTCAAAAAGTGACGAAATGCACGAGTTATGCCTACAACTCTTCGTTTACAACTACAATATTTCACTCGTAAAATGACACCACCAAATTTCCATTAAGCACCTATCAAATGGCGTTTATTTTACTCGAGTCATGCAAAATGATGTTGAGGTGCTTAGTTCACGAATAATCATCCAACATTAACCTAATACCTTCACCTCAATCTGGGAGCATTCCATTTGGAATGCTCCCAGAATAATTTACGCGGTAATGAAACCTTTTTTAACAATGATGCTTGTTTTAATATATGCTGTGCTCTATAGCCAGAAATATGACAACATTTGGATGGCTGGCGCCTATATACCTTCGGATAGTTCTTCCTCGGATTTTGCGATAGACTTTGTAACTACTCCACCTAGTGTTTATCTAATTGAAGACAGTCTAACCATGGGGCAGTCAAATATTGCAATTTCTGACTTTGGAGGTTCCTTACAATTCTATACTAATGGATGTATTATTAGAACTAAAAATAATACCACTATGGAAGGTGCTGAATTTATTAATTTAGGCCCGGGAGATTTGTCCTGGATTCAATCATGTGGGCCAAATGGATATGGTTTTTACGGAGTATTACAAGGAATATTTGTGCTTCCTTTTGAAAATGGCATATCAGAAATATTACATATATTATTTGATCCCTTACCTGAGCTGTATTATTGCCAGAATAATGCCTTGTTGACTACAAGAGTAAATACGAAAGCCAATCTGGGTTTGGGAGAGGTGGTTTTTCGTGATTCATTGTTGGTTCAAGGGTGTTTGCAAACGGCTTGTGCCAACAGGCATGCCAATGGCCGAGATTGGTGGATACTGCTTCCTGATAATATTTCCAATCGCTTTTATCGCTTTCTCTCTACTCCCAATGGACTTCAAGGTCCCTGGATACAGGAAATAGAAAATCCAACTGTCGATACTGTTTACGTCTGGGGTTGGAACGAGTTTTCTCCTGATGGCACACTTCTTCAAATCAGCGACATTTTTAATGGTACCGCCATTTATGATTTTGACCGCTGTACGGGGCTTTTGTCTAATCTAAGATTTATTTCTGCTGAAACTGGCATAAATGGATATGGTTATACTGCTACCTTTTCACCCAATAGCCGATTTATATATGTGGTGCATGGTAATTCTAGAAAAATAGAACAATTTGATCTACATACGGCTGACTTAAACGCTTCTAGAACTATCGTTTCAACCTGGGATGGCTTTTATGACTATTTCTATCCCAATGGGCCTTCAATTGAAACTTCTTTTACATTTTTTCAACATGGACCGGATGGAAAACTCTATAACTGGGCGGGCGGTTCTAGATATATGCATTCCATGGACTTTCCTAATCGAAAGGGTGTGAGTTGTACTGTCCGTCAGAGAGCTATTAGTCTGCCTTATTATAAATGGGGTGCTAACGCATACTACCCCCACTATCGCCTTGGCCCCATAGACGGCTCCTCCTGTGATACGCTGGGTATCAATAACCTCCCGGTGGCGCTATTCCGCTATGATCTGGAGGATACCCTGAACCCGCTTCAGGTGACCTTTACAGATGTATCCTCTTATTTACCCACTTCCTGGCACTGGACTTTCGGCGATGGCCAAACGAGCAGCGAAACCAATCCGGTGCATGCCTACACACAGGCAGGCACTTATGAGGTGTGCCTGGTGGTGAGCAATGAGTTTTCGGCAGATACATTTTGCAGGCAGGTGCAAGTAGGCACAACGGGCGTACACACCCTGCCCGCCCTCCCGCATGCGCGCGTGTCGCCCAATCCTTTCGGTTCCACCCTCAGCGTACAGCTCCCGGCATTGGTGGGTGTTTCGCCGGAGTTTGTGCTTTATGATCTCTATGGCCGTGTGGTCAAGACAGCGCGCTTAACAGATTTTGACAACCATATTCCGGCATCTGAACTACCCGCGGGATTATATGTCTGGCAATTGCGCTGGAATGGAGAAGTGACACAGGTGGGGAAGGTTGTGAAGGAATGAACGGCTTACGACTTACGATGTACGACGTACGACTTACGAAATGCCCGGCCTAAAGTGAGTTGTCATTCCCGAAGGGGAACTACACAGGCCGGGCATTACTGAATGGCTTTGCGATGCTTTTTGTGTTTCTGATGTTTTCAGAGTGGTTTGGGGTTTATGCAGAACCGCAAATGCGATTCATGTAAAAAAGAAAATAAAATATATGTAAATCAAAAAATGAAATTTATGCAAATCGAAAAATATGTATATTTTTGCTCCAAAATTCCAATAAATGATTCAAAGAGCGCTTGCAATTCAGATTAAAAAATTGGCGGGATTATATCCTATTGTTGCCCTGACGGGACCGAGACAGTCCGGCAAGACCACCCTGTTGGTGAATATGTTTCCGGAATACCGTTATGTATCTCTGGAAAACCCGGATAACTTATCATTTGCAGTTAATGACCCTAACGGTTTTTTGGAATTGTACAGCGAAAATGTGATTTTTGACGAAGTTCAGCGCGCTCCAGAGCTTTTTTCTTTTTTGCAAACCTGGGTTGATAAGTCTGGTAAAATGGGGCAATTCATTTTATCGGGCTCTCAAAATTTCCATTTGATGAAAAATATTTCACAGAGTCTTGCAGGAAGGGTGGCTTTGTTTCGTTTGCTGCCTTTAGACTTCATAGAATTGAAGGCGGAAGGGTTGCTTCCTATGGATTTTTCAGAAATGTTGATTCGAGGTAACTATCCGGCCTTGTTCGACAGGCCCATCCCTACTACAGATTTTTATGCTAATTATGTTGAGACTTATGTTGAAAGAGATGTTTCCATACTGCTGAATATCAGGGATTTGTCTTTGTTTCGCAACTTTCTTAGGCTCTGCGCCGCTCGTTCGGGGCAGTTGTTGAATCTTGCTGAATTATCCCGGGATGCCGCCATATCAGTACCTACAGCACGTGCGTGGTTATCCATTTTGGAAAGCAGCTATCTGGTGTATCAAATTCCTCCGTATTATCGAAATTTTAGCAAAAGATTGGTCAAAAGCCCTAAACTTTATTTTTACGACACAGGGTTGCTTTGTTATTTATTGGGTATTAAAACTGCGGAACAACTGCATTTGAATGAACATAAAGGCGCCATATTCGAAAATTTTATCATTAATGAATACAAACGCCAGAATTTTCACCAGAACCTACACCGCGAATTTTATTTTTGGCGTGATTCAAACGGCATAGAGGTCGACTTATTGGTAGGAGGTGATTCCCCAGCCTTTGATCTGGTAGAAATCAAAGCTTCCAAAACCATTATCCAAAAAATGTTCAACAATTTGGATGTGGTTGAAAGGTTGGCAGGTAACTTCAGTAATAGAAAGATAATGGTGTACGCAGGAGGCCAATCCCAGAGGCGCACGGATTATCAGATTTGGTCTTGGCAGGATGTAAGACTTACTTTTTAGTGTTACAAAAGATGGGCATCTTATTCCCTTTCCCGCGCTAGCGGAGGAGTTTCACCTTTGCTTAGCCACTCACCAACGCTGCGCTGGGTCAAAAAAAGACCCAAGCGCGGCAGGGATGCTCCGGGTAGATATAGGCTTGGGAAGACTGGGCGGGAATGGTTACCGGATATCATGGCTTGTGTAGTTCCCCTGCGGGGATGACAACTCACTTTGAGCCCGGCATTTCGTACGTCGTAAATCGTAAATCGTAAGTCGTCAGGCTTTTTCCAGGGTAAATCCGAAGGTGCTGCCTGAGCCAACGGTGCTACGCACGTTGATGGTTTGTTTGTGGGCTTCAATGATGTGTTTCACGATGGAAAGGCCAAGGCCGGTGCCGCCGGCTTCGCGGGAGCGGTGTTTGTCCACGCGGTAAAAGCGGTCGAATACGTGGCTGAGGTGTTCCGGCGTGATGCCGATGCCGTTATCGCTGATCTCCACCAGCACGTAGCTTTCCATGTCGTAAAAGCTGATTTTGGTGAGGCCGCCTTCTTTGCCGTATTTAATGGAGTTGTGCACCAGATTCATCAGCACCTGCCGGATGCTCTCCTTGTCGGCTCTGACGCGGAATTTCTGGTTGGCGCCTTCCTTGTAGGTGAGCCGGATATTGCGTTCCTCGGCGCGCATTTCCAGGTCGGCATATACCTCGTCGGTGAGGTCGTGCAGGTCAAATTCCTGCAGGTCGAGCACCATTTGCCCGGCTTCGAGTTTGTTGATGGTTTCCAGGTCTTCCACAATCATCTGCAGGCGCTCAATGTTCCTGGCGGCGCGTTGCAGGTATAGCATATTCACAGCGGGATCGTGCAGGGCGCCGTCCAGCAAGGTGTGTATAAATCCCTGAACGTTAAAAATCGGGGTTTTCAATTCATGGGAAACATCTCCGATAAAGCGCCGGCGGTAGGTGGCCAGGCGCTCCAGTTCTTCCAGTTCGGATTCCTGCTTGTCGGCCCATTCACCCACTTCCTTTTCTACATCGCCCAGCACGTTTTTGGTCATGTCGAGGTTGCCGGCCCGGAACTCAGCCGGCAGCTTTTGCCGGTGTATGATCTTGTAAATGAGCTTAATACGGCGAAAAATGAAATACCGAACCAGGTAATAGTTGGCTACAAAGGCTACCGCAAAGGCAAGTGCAAACAACCCCAATACTTCCGGCCAGGTGACATTTAACATAGTAAATGCCTTTAGCAATAACAGCAGTGCCGCCATGGCTGCTGCCGAAATCCCGGCTATAAAAAAGGAAAGTTGTTGCGGTGTCTGGTTCTTGAACATCAAAAATCAAATTTATACCCGATGCCCTTCATGGTCTTGATGTACTCCTCTCCAACATGTTCGCGCAGTTTCCGAATGTGCACATCAATGGTTCTGTTTCCTACGATCACATCGGCGCCCCAAATCTTGTCGAATATCTCTTCCCTGGTAAATACCCTGCCGGGTTTTGAGGCCAAAAGCCAGAGTATTTCAAATTCCTTGCGGGGAAGTTCAATGGTTTGATCTTTTTTAAACACCAGCACTTTGTCGCGGTCAATCACCAGATCGTGCAGGCTGATGGTTCTGGATGCCTCCTCCTCACTCACCCGGCTGGAGCGCCGGAGCAAAGCATTGATCCGGCTCATCAGCACCCGCGGCGTGATAGGTTTGGTGATGTAATCATCGCCGCCAACATCGAGGGCCGCGATTTGCGAAAAATCCTCATCCCTGGCGGTCAAAAAGGCAACCGGGGTATCATCAAAGACCTTTTTGGAACGCAGTTGCCGGCAGGTTTCCACGCCATCCATTTCGGGCATCATGATGTC
>JADZFI010000289.1 GCA_020850025.1 Saprospiraceae bacterium | reverse complement strand
GGCTGCTCCGGAAACCCCAGCCCCTGCTCAGGCAGATACCACTACCGGTACCACTGCCGCAACCCCTGCCGATGTACAGGCGCCTAACGACCCCAACTTCAAAGGGTTTTTCTACTCCAAGCGCCCCGACATCAATGCCACCCAGTACGCATCCACTTGCGGTGATACGGCTTCCGAGGGCAGCTCCGATGGAGCATCCTGGGCCTCTTTGTTCCTGCTGTGTTTCCTGGGCGGCCTCATTGCGCTGCTCACGCCCTGCGTGTTCCCCATGGTGCCCATGACGGTGAGCTACTTTGTGAAGCGCTCCAAAGACCGCAAGGCCGGCCTGCGCAATGCGTTCTTTTATGCCTTCAGCATTGTGTTCATCTTTGTCATGCTGGGCTCTGCCATTACCGCCGCTCTGGGGCCATCCGCATTGAACAATATGAGCACGAACATGTGGTTCAACCTCTTCATTTTCGTGCTGCTGGTCATTTTTGCTTTCTCCTTTTTCGGATTTTACGAAATACAGCTGCCCTCTTCCTGGGTGAATAAGAGCGACAAGCTGGCCGACCGCGGTGGCCTGATCGGCACTTTCTTTATGGCCTTTACCCTGGTGCTGGTATCGTTCTCCTGCACCGGCCCTATTGTGGGTACGCTGCTGGTGGAAGCTGCGCGCAGCAATGCCGGCGCTTCGCTGCTGGGATTCATCCCGCTCAAGCCTGCCATTGGCATGCTGGGCTTTGGTCTGGGCCTGGCCTTGCCGTTCGGCCTGTTTGCCATGTTCCCCGGTTGGCTGAATTCCCTGCCCAAATCAGGCGGCTGGATGGACAACGTGAAAGTGACCCTCGGTTTAATAGAACTCGCCCTGGCCTTCAAATTCCTGAGCACCGCCGATATGGTGGAGCAATGGGGCATTCTCAAATTTGAAGCCTTCATGGTGATCTGGATCATTTGTGCCCTGGCGTTGGGACTTTACCAGCTTGGGGTGGTTAAATGGAAAGGAAACGAAACCCGGCCCGGCATCGGCCGACTCGCGCTGGCATTCAGTTCCCTGGCATTCGCTGCCTATGTGGGCTGGGGGCTGGTGAAATACGAGTCTTTGTCGCTCCTTAGCGGCCTGGCGCCACCGGTGCATTACAGCTTCAAACAGAACAAAGATGCCAAGCATCACGACGGACCCGGTTGTCCGCACGGACTGGATTGTTACCACGATTTTGACGAGGCACTGGCCGTGGCCAAACTGGAAAACAAGCCGCTTTTTGTGGATTTCACCGGCCACGGCTGCGTGAACTGTCGTAAAATGGAAGAGACCGTCTGGCCTTTGCCGGGCATTCTGGACCGACTGCAAAACGATTACATCGTGGTATCGCTCTACGTGGATGAAAAAGTGCGCCTGTTCCCCGACAACGATTTTGCTTATTTGCTTGATCCGAAAACGGGAGAAAAACTGCGCACCGTGGGCTCCAAGTGGGCCTCCTTCCAGGTGAACAACTTTGATGTGAGCGCTCAGCCCTACTATGTGCTCATGCACAACGACGGCAAAACCCTGCTCAACAAACCTACCGATTATACCAACGGTAATGATCCCAAAGTGTACAAGGCATTCCTGGATTGCGGTCTTGAAACCTTCCAACGTCTACGCCAGGAAGAAGACGGCGGCGGCGAGCGCCTGGGCGATGTAAAGGATTAAGGCGCAAAGGTGTGACGCGAAGAGGGTGTCTCATAAGTCGTATTTTTAGTTCTACCGCAGAGGCGGGGAGACGCAGAGGTTTTGATAATCAATGATATACACCTCAGCGTCTCTCCGACTCTGCGGTAAAATTTACTTATGAGACACCCTCTTTGTGTTAGTGCATCGTGCCTTACAATTTAAATTTGAAGGGCAGGGTGTATCTTACACGCATTGCTTTTCCATCAGCTATACCAGGGGTCCATTTAGGTGAAAGTTGGAGCACCCTAATGACTTCATCGCCGAGATCCTGACGAGGACTTTTAACTACCTCGAAGGAACTTAAAGATCCATCCGGTTCTACCAAAAAGGTTATCACTACCTGGCCCTCAACTTTTTCCATTTTGGCAGCTTCCGGATATTTGATGTTTTTTGTGAGGAATTTGTTCAACTCAGATTCTCCACCTGGGAATTCCGGCACTTTTTCCGCATTAAACCATATCCTGTCCGGTTCATTATCCAGCTTAAACTTGATCGGCAGTGTGAAGGTCGTTTTAACCACATTCCTATCCTTAACTGCTGGTTTCCATTTGGGCATGGCTTGTACCACGCGTACGGCCTCCGCGAGTAATGCGGGGTGTGGCACGTTTGATCCTTCTAATTGTTTCACCTGATCTAATGAACCGTCTTCGTTTACGACAAACTGCAAGTAAACAGTTCCTTCCGCCTTGGCATTTTTAGCGTCATCCGGGTATTTCACCTGTTCGCTGAGGTATTTAATTAACCCTTCCATACCACCCGGGAACTCAGGCTGGGCATCGACCGATTTTGAAGAGAGGGATGCCAGCGAGAAGTTGACCGGCAGTTGCATGGAACAGCGCACCGGTTTGCCTTTGTGCTGTGCCGGAGTCCATTTGGGCATGGTTTGCACCACCCTTACCGCCTCGTCAATGAGCGTGCGTTTGGCGTCGTTGGGCATGTTTATCTGGCCATAGGGGCGGATTACGTTGCCGGCTTCGTCAACTACGAAGGATACCACGACAATACCTTCCACTTTGTTTTGTTTGGCCAGCTCCGGGTATTTGAGATTTTCCTGCAGGAATCGGATCATGGCATCCGTTCCGCCGGGGTATTGCGGCTGTATTTCGGTGAATTGGTACACCAGCTTGCCATCTTCGTCTTTTTGAGGTGCAGCGTTATTGCGCACAATCTGAACGGTTTCCTTGTAAGTTTTCGGATCAAAGGTGACGATGGTATCGGTGGTTTCCCAGCCTTTGGCTTCCAGCTGGCGCACAAATTCGAGGTGTTTTTCGTCTACCACCTGAGCGATGGCAGGGGCTTGCCGGAACAGGGAAAGGAACAACAGGGCCGCCGGGGCCACCAGTCCGAATTTCAGTGCCCGAACCGGTGCTGATGCATTTTTCGTGAGCATAATGAGTCTTTGTTTGAGAGGTGATTGAAAAAAATGATTTGCGAAGGCAATCGGCATTCCGGACTGCGATTGCCCTATTAACAACAGGCCATATTGTTTTCGATCGGATTGGCGCGCCGCTTCGGCGTCGGCCAGATATTCATGCACGGTGCGCAGGCTGCGGCGGTACCAGTGTGCCATCGGGTGGAACCAGAAAACCACACAGAGCATTTCCAACAGCAAAACATCCACGCTGTGCCACCCGTGTGCATGAGCGCGCTCATGTGCCAGCATGAGTCGCTGGGATTGGTCGGAAAGCGGATCACCTTCCGGCACAAAAATCCATTTAAAGAAAGAGAATGGCACTTTAGCTTCCTCGGTGGTTACCAGCAAACATCCATCCTCCAGTCGTCTGGAGCGGCCGCGCACGGCCATTTGTACAATGCGCAGAAGCCCCCAGAGCATGCGCGCCAGAGCCAGGACAAAGCCGGCTCCATAGAGCATCCATAAATAATCGGTTTGTTCCCAGGTGCTGGAAACCGCCTCCACTTCCTGCATGCCCACCGTCACCGCCGGCAGTTCAATAACCGGCGCCCCATGCTCATCTACTGGCGCAGGCAACTGCTCCGCCGGCCAGGCCGCCAGCAGGATCCCGAACAAGGCCGTACTCACCAAAAACACCCGGTTGGCCCGAAAGAACGTTTCCTGGCGCAGAAACAAATGGTACATAAGGGCGAAAAACGCCCAGCAGAGCGTGAGTTTGAGGAGGAAGATGGTCATGAATGAGTTGTGGGTCATTTAAAGGTCATTTGGGTCATTTATGGGTCATTTGGAGTCATTTTCTACGTTGGGGCATCCAAGCCAGCTGTGTCAGGTTATGGATTTTTCCTTTAAGCCCGGTACTTATGCTCTGCCGAACGCCTCTCCCCCTTTGAAGAGGGCCGGGAAGTCTTCCCTCTATGGCGGAGTGAGTGCCCCGGCACCGTCCATCGTCCACCGTCCACCGTCCACCGTCATTCATCCAGCCAATGAATGATATTGAGCAGCAGCCGGCCGTTTTGTCTGGCAGCGGGCACGTTGATTCCTACCGGTGCGCGGTTGGGACCACTGAGCTGAGCGGTGAACATAGCTGCTTCCCCCATTACCACGATTTTCCCCTTTCCATAAGGCATATACGCTCCCTGGTAATATCCTTCGCTGCTCTGAATCGGGGTATCCTCCTCAAATTGCCAGGCAATGCGGGGAGAAAGCAGGCTGTAATGCTGAAGAGCCAGGATGGGCGTTGCTTTTTTGGGCAAACGGAAAGCACTTCCGGTGAAAGTGACCACCGTATCAATGCCACTGGTCAATTCACTGTCTATCAGTGTTTTATTGCTTTTATAAAAACGCTCCAAAGCGCGGTTTCGGTTATCCATGGCAAAACAGTTCAAAAACCTGAACCCGAACCGCATGGCAAGGTCCTGTGCCGCTCCGGCAAAAGGCATGTGATCAGCTATAAGCAGGAGCCTGCCACCTTCTTTTACCCACTGGTGTACGGCATCCATCTCTGCAACACTGAAAGCCGAAGGGTTGGGCAATTGCCAGCGTCCGCCGAGATTGGAGGTGTCCAGGGGATTGGAAATCACCAAAATGCGGCAATTTTTCAGGGTGTTTTTCTCCAGCTTCAAGTTGTTGGACACCAGCTGATAGCCATCGCCTGCCAGCACCTTTCCAAATGGGGCATAGCGTCCTTCCAGGGTGTGGAAGTTGGCATGAGCAGCATCCACCATCACCACGCTGCCGGTTCCCGCGGCCTTTTTCGGCATTGGGTTCAGGTAGGTAAAGGCGGTGTCCGATACCTGCTGTGCTACTGCAATAGAACCGAACATGCAGCAAAGGGAGAAAAGTACGGCTTTCATAATTTGGGTTATTTAGTCAGTCAACGTCTATTTATCCAACATCTTCACCATCTCCTCCAACTCTTTTTTGCTGAGCTTTTCCTCTTCAGCCAGGTGTGAAACAAGTCTGGTGACCGAGCCATCGAAATAATTGCGCAGCAGATCGCCCAGTGAGCGGCGGCCGTAGGCCTCGCGTTCAATGAGCGGGAAATACTCATGGGTTTTGCCGTAGGCCTTGTGGCCTACAAAGCCTTTTTTCTCCAGAATGCGCACCACGCTGGAAATGGTGCTGTGCGGAGGCCTGGGCTCTTCGCAGCGCTCCAGCAACTCGCTCACGGTGCCGCGTCCGGCATCCCAAATGAGTTGCATCACTTCTTCTTCCGCTTTGGTCAGTTTTTGCATATGATTGAGTAGTTGTCGTTAATTTGCGTAGAAAGACTTGTTGAACAGCGATTTCCCCGATCCCTGCCCTATGATGGCCCTGTATTGGCCTTTTTGCAGGTAAAGATCCAACATCTCTGTCCCGGGTTTGAGGTCAATGTGCATCACCGGAACTGCCTGCTTGCCGTGTTTGACCCACTCTTCTTCCCTGTAAATATGCAGCAAGCGACCGGAATATTCCGGTTTTGAGGGTATGGTAATCAGCGCATGACTGGTGTATGAGCTTTTCATCCAGTCCGGATATCCGTAATCGTAGTTGGTGCGTGGCATTATGACGCATACATCCACAGCGCCCGGTGAATTCGCCCGGTAAAAGGCCGTATCATTTTGCAGCAGTACCACGGGAATGCGGATCTGAAAGGAATCCTGCACCGCCTGATATACCGGGTGCTCGCGGGATGTTTCATATTGTTCCTGCTTCACGGTACAGTCAATGGACGGAATATCGCGTCCCAGTATCTTGCACAGCCGCTCTCCCATTTTAATCCATTCATCTCTGCTCGTTTTGTGGATATGATCATGACCGGCCAGCACTATCATTTTCGTCCCCGGGTGCTTTTTAAGGTAGTTGGACAGGTGTTCTGCCTGTGCCTTTTCCCGGGCGTTGGCGCGTTCCTGGAAAGGGCGATTATCGGGCTCAACCTTGACAGAATCTTCGTAGGGCAGGATCTCAAACCCAAGGGCAATGGCCTCCCTGATCAGCTGTCCGAAAGCTGCTTCACGGGTATAATAGCCGGTGTTTAGCAGCGGATATCCGCGTTGTTGAAGCAGGGTATCGGCATAATCCAGGGTTTCAATGGCCAGGCAGCGGAAGCCTTTTTCGTATAATTGGGGCAACAAGGAGCGGAAAAATGCCCGGTTCTGTCCTCTGCTATGGGCTTCGTTGAACATGACCACTGGTTCCTGACCGTATTGCTCTACTATGTACTGTACTGCCGGAACAACCTTAGCATTGCTATTCAATTTGGCAGGCTCTGATTTTCGCTTCCCGAATGCTTTTAGTTCAAACTCCAGTGTCAAAGGGTTTAGCCCGGCAAAAGAGGCATACGTCATGGCTGCCTGATAAAACGTTCCTTTATCCAGCATGGAGGCACTGTCTGAAGTGAAATTTGGCGCCTGCTGTAAAAGGGAATCAATGGCTGCCTCATAGCCCTCATTCAACATGAGTCGGTTGGCAAAATGAAACAAATCAGTGTCTGGCCTTTGAGGGATGGTTCCTTTTTGTGCCAACGCGCTCACCGAGCCGATCCCCAGCCATAGCAGGCCCAACAGTACCTTTAATTCGTTCCCTCGCATATCGGGTAGTGTTTTGTGTTTAAATGCTTAACGGCACAAAGGTGTAGCGCATTTTTTAGTTTTGCAACTATTTTTTTAGTTTTATAACGTAAAAGTACGTTGTACTGTTTTAAGTAATTGATTATCAGCATTTTGTTTCTGTATCAACCTCTCTATTGATAAACCTGAGTTGTCCTCCTAACGGGATCTGTCAGCTCTAAGTGCGCTTGTGGCAGGACGTTCTGTTCATTTAAGTTCTCAGTGCCGGGCTACCCGTGGTACGCGTACTTAGAGCGGACAGTTTCCGTCAGAAAGCCAACTCACATTGCTTTAGTATTCCTTTTTGAGCAACCGGCGCAATCCCCGCCGCACGTTAAACCTCAGCCTGCCATCAAGAAAAACTTAACCCCTCAGGAAGCGTTTTTCCCGTCGGCCGACTCTACTCTGCAAATCCTCTTTCCTATGAAGCACATTACTACTACCCTTCTATTACTGACTTTAGCCGCTCTCCGCACCTCTGCCCAGGGTATTTGCGATTCGGTTATTTCCATTGCTCCTATCCCGCCCATCTGCCAGGGAACCGGAAATGAGTACCTCGAAACCTCCCACGACTGGGGGGATTTCAGTGGCCCGGGCACCAGCCAGGGAAGCCCCTATCTCAGCGCCGAAAACCTGAACCCCGGCACGTACACCCTTACGTATACCATCACCGGGCCGGGAGGATGCACGGTGCAGGCGACCCGCGATTTTGAGGTGTTGCCGGCCTTTGAAACCAGCGCCTGGGTGCAGGGAAAAATTGATTGCAGCAATCCCAATTCCAAGGTGACGATCTTTGGAGCGCTGCCGCCTGATCCTAACGGCGTGAATTACAACTGGCCTTACTGGGAGGGCCCCGAGCCTGCCGGCGAGACCTTTTCCGGACAGGTCATTCAAACACCTTATGCCGGTCGGTACAAGTTTATTGCTTATCCCGTCAACGCTCAGGTGTGCCCTGCGTTTGCATTCACAGAGGTGTTGTTTGAAAACAACCCGCTCCAAATCAATATTGTAAGCTGCTCCAACTGCAATACGCCGGGCGGCACCAGATTCACACTGGATACCATCCCTTCTGGCTGGGACAACCCGCGATACAGTCTTCAAGTGGGCTTTTTTGACAATAGTAAGTGCCGGGAACTCATGGAACCCGGTTTGCTGAAAGCAACCCTCACCAATCCCGAAAATGGATGTGTCAGCGAAACCAGTCGCTTTTTTAGTTCTCTGACAAAAACCCCCAGCGTTAGTGCGGGCTCCGACTTAGGCCTGTGGTGCGGCGGCGCCCCCCAATTCGTGGCTGCTACCGAGCCCAAAAACAACGACAATACGTTCAGCTTCTTCTGGGAGCGCCCTGATGGCACCACCCATCCTGCATTTTGGGGCTCTACCCTAACCGTTACCGAGCCCGGCGCCTATGTGCTGCGCGGCGTTAACCTGTTCACCGGCTGCGAAACCTCCGATGTGGCCAATGTAGCCCCGGCGCCACCGCTGATCGGCAGTGAAATCAAGGTCATGTGCGATGGAGACAGCTACCTGGGACATACCCAAACCGGCAATTACACCGACACCATCACCCTGCCGAATGGCTGCGAGAAAATACAGTTCACCAAAATCATCGTGCTGGCGCCCCTGGTGGCCGAAGCAGATATCCTGCCGGATAACGGCAATGGCACCGGAAGTATCGACCTGACCATTACGCAGGGATGGGGACCATTTGTCTACGAATGGTCGAACGGAGAAACCGGGCAGGATCTCACGGGTCTCCAGAATGGCCTCTATTCGGTGGTCATCTTCGATGCCAACGGGTGTGTGCACGAGCGTGAATTCGAGGTGCCGGCGGGCAAGCCCAATCCCAAATCAGGCAATTTCTTGAATCAGCTTCAGGCAGTGATCTACCCGAATCCTGCAAGTGCAACGTCCGGACAACTGCAAATCCTGCTGCGCAGCCGTGTGGAAGACCAGGGCAATCTGATGCTCCTGGACGGAATGGGGCGTGTTGTTCAGCAGAGCAACTTGGCGCTCCATGTAGGTGAAAACAACATTACCGTTGACAAGGCCTTGCCGGAGGGCATGTATTATTGTGTTTGGCAGAATGATGCCGGCGCGTTTGTGCTGGATAAGTTGGTGGTGGCGGAGTAATGTTATTTATTGTCGGGGTGACTGGCAATCACCCCGACAATAAATAAGACTGGACATGCTTGCAGCCCTGCCTGTTCTTCCCTACAGCAACACGGACCTCAAAACGCGTCGGCTGACAAATCTGCTGACTCTGGAACACCACGCAGGGCGGAATTAAAAGCACATCTAACCTTATGTCCTGCTTAACCTAAGTTCAAAGACAGACAGTGTCAGAATGATCAGTATTTCAACAGAAAAATACACATGCCCAAAAATGGTGATGGTATTCAAATTTTTAAAAATGTGATAACCTGTAAAAAGGCAGTAACCGATATTTAATAATGCAATAATAGTTAAGTAAAATTTCCATTTTTCTGTATTGCTAAAATAAACGGTGCTTGAATAAACAGAATAAGCTATTGCAATGGCCATAAACATAGTTACCGTGCTTTTCGGCATTCCAAAAACTTCTTCGAACAGGTAGGGTATGAGTAAAGAAATGGCCGAAACTATCGCTCCAATGGCATCAACCAGGACTATTTTACGGTCGTTAAGACTGTGATTCATGTGAGTTGGACTATGATTTATGTGATTTTGATGATTTACATGATTTTGGTTGCGATTGGGGTAATGTATGGGAGAGTGCTC
>JADZFI010000288.1 GCA_020850025.1 Saprospiraceae bacterium | reverse complement strand
GCTCAGCAGCAGACCAGCCAATTATGAGATCCATGTAAGACTGGACCACTCCGAGCGAATGATTTATGCTTCGCAAACCGTCCGGTTTACCAATCAAAGCCCGGTCCCGGTGAAAAACCTTCGGTTATACCTGTATTTCAATGCTTTTAAAAATACAGAATCCAGTTTTTTAAAAGGCGCCAATCAAATTTTCGGACAGGGGTTTAGTCAGCGAACAGCAGAAGAATGGGGCTGGGTCGATATTCAGGAGTTCACTCATTTGGGCCAAAGCCTGGCGGCCAACATGCGATTCGTTCAACCTGATGATGGCAACCCCGACGATCAATCCGTACTGGAAGTGGTACTGCAACAGCCCGTGCAGCCTGGCGAAACCACCGAATTTAAGCTGGAATGGCAGGCCAGGGTTCCTAAAACCATTGCCAGAGCAGGTTACAGTAAAGATTTTTACCTGTTTTGTCATTGGTTCCCGCAACTGGGTGTCTTTGAGCAAAACGCTTCCGGCCAGTGGGACTGGAATTGTCATCAGTTTTTCCGGATGACGGAGTTTTATGCTGATTTCGGGGTGTATGATGTGCATATAACCACCGACAGCAAGTTTGTCGTTGGTGCAAGCGGCTGTCTGGTTTCTGAAAATGAAAACCCATATGAAGGCACCACCACCAGGCATTTTCATGTAGAAGATGTGATTGATTTTGCATGGTCTATCTATCCCCGGTTCAACGTGCAGGAAGATCGATGGCGGAATGTTCAGATCCGCTTGCTGATTGCTCCCGAGCATGCCTCACTCGGTCCGAGGTATCTTCATGCCCTGAAATTTTCCCTGGAGTACATGCACCAACACCTGGGCGAATATCCTTACCCCAGCATCACGGTCGTGGATCCTCCTTTTCATGGCCTACGCTCCGGACTGATGGAATATCCTACCCTCATTACAGTTGGAACATTCTACGGCATGCCTGAAGGCATCCGAACCATGGAATCGCTGGTGATACATGAATTTGTGCATCAGTATTTTATGGGCATACTAGCCTCCAATGAAAAAGAAGAAGCCTGGTTGGATGAAGGATTTGTGACCTACTTTGAAGACCGGATCATTGACGCTGCCTATGGCCCCCTCCACGGACTGATTGATATTTGGGGCTATGGCATTGGCAATCGGGAGCTGACCAGAACGGAGTACACCGCCATGCCGTACCCACGAGGAGGCATTACCGCCCGTCCGGGTTGGGAATTCACTGAAAACACCTTCAAGCCACTTATTTACAGTAAAACCGCCACTACCCTGCGCACGCTCCACGAATTAATGGGAGAGGAGCATATGGACACCATGCTCAGAACCTATTTTGAACGCTGGAAATTCAAGCACCCGAAAGGAACGGATTTCAAGGCGGTGCTACAAGAGTATTTGTATGCTTCGTTCGATAGCACCTGGGCCGGAAATGTGGTTACTTTTTTTGAAAATGGTATTGAAAAGGCTGTTGTACTTGATTACGGCATCACCAAAATTGTAAATGAAGAGCTTCCTTCTCCACAAGGTATTTTTGGCCTGAATAAACAGGAATTCAGCTATCAGGATGGATCGGCTGCAGGTGTCAGGAGGTCCGTCATTGAGCTGCAACGCAAAGGAGATTGGATTTTTCCGGTAGAAATCCGGGTATTATTTGAAGATGGCACTACTGAGACCTACCATT
The DNA here is from genome assembly GCA_020850025.1 of Saprospiraceae bacterium. Lineage (GTDB taxonomy): Bacteria > Bacteroidota > Bacteroidia > Chitinophagales > Saprospiraceae > M3007. The sequence continues at coordinate 7,516 of JADZFI010000288.1, read as the reverse complement.
GGGATGGCATAGAGGGATGTCATACCTGTATCATTCTTGACAAACCTCCGGTTGTTTCTGCTCAAATTGACCCCTATAACAAAATTGGAGTTGATCTCGACTTGAATAATAACAGTCTGACTTTGGCGCCCAACAGCGCCCCCCTTTGGAAGTACGCCGTCAAAACTACTTTTTGGGTTCAAAATCTATTTCAATCACTCAGCTTCCTCATGTAGCCCATGCTTTCCCACATCCATATATTTATTCAGGGATCAGTGCGACACTGGAGGATAGCGGCAGTGGTGTATGTGCTGCAATTGGCACTCGCCTTTACCATCGGGATGCAGGTGTTTGAAGTGATGGAATCCTCTATAGGACATTCGCTGAGTCTGGAACGTTTACTGGAGGGTTACGACCACACGGTTATGACCGATTTTCTGAAGGTGCATGGCGCCTCTATCACTCCGTTAATCGGTCAGTTGAGGTGGTTGCTATTGGTTTGGCTGTTGTTCTCGGTATTCATCAACGGTGGTTTACTGTTTTCTGTGACGAGCCCGGACGCACCCACAGTTGGAAGATTCTGGCAGGGAGGAAGCAAGTATTTTGGCGCCTTTTTGAAGGTAGCCGCAATATCTTTATTGTTGGCTGTCATTTGGACGGCTGTATTATGGATACCGGTCGTCCTGCACCTTCAATGGGCGCTGGAGTATTTTACTACCGAAAAAGTGGCCGTCTGGGGAGTCATTACCCTGATGCTTTTCTATCTGGCCGGATTGGCTGTGTTGTATGTGCTGTCTATCGCCGCCAGGCTGGAGATCATACTCCGGAAAGCGACCATAAGGCAAGGATTCCTCGAGGCCTGGAGAATGGTCCGTGAGCGCTGGAGGGCATTGAGCCGGTTGCTGCTGATTTTTACCGGAATTCAGCTATTGCTGCTATCCATTTACTGTCTGCTGGAATCGCTGATTGGGATGCGGTCCGGAGCAGGCATATTGCTGGTGTTTTTTACACAACAAGTGGTATCCTACCTTCGCATTCTTCTGCGGGCAGGCTTTTATCAGAGGGTAGAGCAAATTCGGGTTACTTCCTGATCTTTATTCCGGTTTTATGAGCAATCTGCTGGCCAGTTTTCGCGCCTCCTGTTTAGGGCTGCGCCACCAACTGGCTGAAAGTACCGGAACAAAGACAATGCCCTGTTGACGGAAATAATTGGCCAGCTTTTCTTCCCACTCATAACTTGGCAAAGGTGTTTTAGCCAAAACGCCATCAAAGGCGAGCACACAACTCTGCTCTCCCTGATTTTTTGCCTGAATGAACAATGGTGATCTGACGCCGGCAGCCATGGCCGACCGTTTCATCTGACTTTGTTCGAAATAGGGCCTCAGCGCCAATTCCACCTCTTCACCAAAAACGGTTGAATCGTAATAGGAATCTACATACTGCAGCAGGTGTTTCATCTTGCTCAATTGCTCCTCCGCTGCATCACGCTCTCCTCGCTGCAGGAAATCAGCGAAGGTTACCACATGCGAAAGAATGCAGGTCCCTATGAAATTCTTATCTGCCGCCAGCACCGAATGTAATCCTTCCGGAATACTGTGTGCAATGTAGAATTTCTGGGTAGCACGAGTCAGCACCACATGTAACTGATTGAATCCCAGCTGCGTATTCCAAAAATGCAGGTGCCTTGTCAGCGTACCTTTGGCATCGATGGTGCCATGTGTCATGGATAGCAGCAACACGTCCACGTGCTGACCCTGTAATTCTGCAAACTGATATACCCCCAGGCCATTGAGGAACAACTGTTGTATTTTCTCCCAGCCGGCCATTTTTCGCTGACGGATACGCAGTAGTTGCGCAGCAATCAGGTCGCGCTGCTGTACGGTAGCGCACGCAATGCCTACAACAGGATAGGTGTTCGCTGGAGTTGGCTCTATAAGGTTCAACCAGTCAATGATCTGGCGTGCTTCGGCTTCATTGGTGCCTGCCAGTTCATCATAGCGTCCTTCCACATTCATCACCACGGTGGAATCCAGCGCGGAGCGTCCGGATGGTATCCGCTTGAACGGGGTACCAAAGGCAATTTTATTGAAACGAACCCAGCCTTCAGGTGTATCCTGGTGCTGATAATCCAGACGCATGGCCTGTGCGCCCAATCCTTTGCAGAACTCCAGTATATCGTCTTCCGCAAATGGGGTCATATCCTGACGCTCATCGCCAAAAACAACCAGGTGTTTGGCCATGTTGAACAAGTGATAACACTCCTGTTTGGAGATGTTATGCCCTTCATCCACCATGACCACATCAAATTGCATTTTGGAAAGCTGGACTACGTCCAATGCCACTTCAGGGGTAGTGAGCAACACCGGAAGGGTTTCGGTCAGTGGCTGAATATGCTTCTGGAAAAGCGTTTCGGCTGAAAGTCCGGCCGACAATTTTCTGTTGTCTTTGCCAAACCAGTTTTTATAATCAGCAGAGGATGCTGATTTCATATTTTTCAGGGAAATTGCCTTCCGTTCCTGCCAAAGTGCGCTGATTTGCTCCGGCATCATTTGCCTGAGCTCACGACTGTAGCTGCTTAAATTGCTGAGTGTATCCTCATCCCATTGAAACTCCGGCCTGAAATCCTTTTGTAACAATTGGTGGAGATACCAGCTTTCAAAAGCAGCCTGCCAGTTTTGGGGCTTGATTTTACAGAGCGCCCGCACAGTTTTTTGGGCAGCCGGTTGTAGAGACAGCCAGTGTTTCTGCCAGATGTAAAAATCGTCGAAATCACGCAGATAAAAACGGGTATCCTCCAGGCGGGCTATCACGTCTTCCAAAAACTCCTGACGTTTTGGAATGGTGAGCATCTCATGCCGAAGTGCCTCCTGATACAGTCCTGAAGTATTGAATTCCTCTACAAAGGCATCCATTTCCGCTTCGAGGTCGCGGATTTGTTCCCTGAAATCCAATTCGGCATGAATGCTTTTGGCATTCAGCCTGCGCACATCTTCCCTAACAATGGCCGGTACCCTTCGGCGCCACATTTTGAGAGCGGCATCAAAATCCTTGGTAAGCTCACTGATTTTCCGAATGTTACGAGGATCGAACTGCCCCGGGAAATCAAATTCGAAATATCGACGCAGGGTATAGGCCTGACGCATTTCCTCAAAAAGCTTCCCGATGCGCTCCTTGGATGCCACCAGTTCCTTGTATTTTTCAGAGAATACACCATACAGCTTTTCACTGCCGGAAATCGGCTTCTCGAAATCGGGCCCAAAACGGATCACTCCATCTTCCAATCCGTTTTGAATGCGTTTTATGTAGCGGGAAAGATCCGTGTAGTATTGTTCAAAATGATCGTTTAAACTCTCGTCGTAATCATTGGTTTGACCAATGTACCGATGATGAAGTGCCGTTGCCTTCACCAACAAATTCTTGACCTGAGCCTCCGTCCAGGATTTGCCCTTTTCTTTATCATACTCGTTAAAAATACGGTAATTTAACCGGTTTAACGGGTGGTGCAGGGTTGGGAATCTTCTGAAAAGGGGCTCGGATGCATAGATAGCCGACACAATATCCTCATACTCTTCGGCATTGAAAGTGAAGTCGGCGGGCTGGAGCTGGCTTAACAGAAGCTCCTTTCCCTCCGTACGGTTGGCCCTGAGAAATCGTCCTACCGTTTCTGTGAAGCTAAGCTGTCCAAAAAACGGCTGGTGAATATCGTACCATGCCTGATCCAGTTTGCCTTGCTCTCGCTGGGTCTTGTTGAGGACGGTTTTGTACAATTCCTGATTGTGAGCAGCCTTGGCTTTGGTGTCGGCACTAACCCGAAGCATATCCGAAAGCATGAGCTTATCTCCTTCCAAATCGCGCAGGACGAAAGAGCATTCACCAATTCCTTTTTCCAGCAAAAACTTTTGAGCCCTGCGCAGGGAATTGATACTTTTAGATACTATCAGGCACTTTTTCCCATTGGAAAGGCTGTTCATGGCAATGGCCGAGATCAGATAGGTTTTTCCCGAGCCGGATGCTCCCTCCACCACCGTGAGCGCATTGCGCTGTACTGCACTCAGTACGGACCGCTGAGAAGGATCCAGAGGCAACATCGTAAAGCTGTGCATCCAGGGAGATGCATCCAGGGCCAACTCCGGCAAAGCCGCGGGTGGCTGCATGGCTTGCGTGCGCGGGAGGGATGGGAAAATACCTGCAACCGCAGACCACAATAATCGGCCGGAACTGCGTTCCCCTTCCCAACGTTCAAATGGTTGAATACTGAGGGGCAGGCCGTCTTCCACTAATGACAATTGTTGCCGGACCGATTCACACAAATCACCCAAACCATTCATATCCACTTTATTGCCATCTACTATGGTTTGTGCCTTATCAGAGAAAGAGCTATTATACAGGGCATCGAGCAGGTGGAAAAACGGATAATTGGGCTGTATTCCATGCCGTTCATTGCGCTGCACCTGCCAGTGGTCGGCGTGTTGTTGACTTGGTTCAAGGCTTACTTGCCAAAGAAACAAGGGTGCTGCCACTTCCTGACCTCCAATTTTTGCCAGTACAAAAGGATACCCGATTCGAAGATTTTTACTTCCAAAAACCTTTTCGCGGTTTCTTGCTTCAAAATAAAAATGGTTGATCCAATCACCGGCAGGCGGATTGACTTGCAACGGCAGATCGAAGGGCCGGTTGTCCAACAACTCATGGATAATGCGAATGGCCAATTCGTTGCTCAGCGCACTCAGATCAGCCCGTATAGGTGGCGCCGGCTGGGCATTCAGCCATTCCATTGCGGCGCCGGAGTAGGCGGCAGAACTCAAATAAGAAGCGGAATTAATATTGGATGATTCAGGCATGTAAGAAACGTTGGTTCATCTGCACCAGGCAGATTGGGTTTCAAAGGATTGTCAAGCGTAATCAGGTACTTTGAGACAATGCGCAAAAGAACTCATTTTGTTTAAAATCAAGGAATTTATGTTTGTTAAATGACCTGCGTCATACATTGTTCCAAACCAACCCGCTTACATTCGCCGCTGAAATAATTTGATCACCTTTCATTTTTATCCATCATGGAAAAAAGAACGTTTCTCAAAACCGGCCTATTTTTAGGGATTGCCGCCGCCACCACCTCATTCCTGGAAGCCTGCAAGTCGGCCACTAAATCCGACAGCAAGAATGTTACCTTGCTTCCTCCCCCCAAAAACCGGCGCACCGAGCCCTTTACCCTCCCGGCCCTTGGCTTTGATGCGGCTGCTCTTGAGCCACATATAGACAAAATGACCATGGAAATTCACCACGGTAAGCACCACAATGCTTATGTGACTAACCTAAACGACGCCATCAAAGGAACCGTATATGCCGACTACGAATTGGAGGATATAATTAAACGTATCACCAGCGCTGATGCAGACAAAAAAATCCGGAACAATGCCGGAGGACACTGGAATCACACTTTTTTCTGGCAAACCATTGCTCCGGGCGGGCCTAAAGCACCTGCCGGCGATCTGGCAACAGCTATCAACACCGTATTTGGCTCGGAGGAAAAATTCCGTGAGCAGTTTTCCAATGCCGCTAAAAGCGTATTTGGATCAGGCTGGGCCTGGCTTTGTGTCGGGAAAGATAAAAAACTGTTCATCTGCACCAGCCCGAACCAGGACAATCCGCTGATGATGAATGTAGCCCAGCAGCTGGGTACTCCAATACTCGGACTGGATGTTTGGGAGCACGCCTACTATTTGAAATACCAAAACAAACGTCCTGACTACATCACGGCGTTTTACAATCTCATCAACTGGAAAGTGGTTAGTGAGCGATATGACAAGCTGATGTTCTAAGCTTTGCGCTTGTTGGCCTTCCAGATACCGAAGGCAATAAGTCCTGTGAACAGGAGCATTCCGATGATCAGACTTGCATAATGGATGCGGTCTTTAAACACCGCAAGGAATATAATGCCGACCATGGCTATGGTGGGCACTTCGTTCCAGGCTCTGAAAAACAGGTGTGATCGGCGGGATGTTCCTGATTCCAGGTTCCGGATATGGCTTTGCAGACCGTGGGTGTACAAGGTCAAAAGAAGTAAAAAGGCCAGTTTGCCTTGCATCCAGGGCTGTTGAAGCCAGGCTGGCTGGATGGAAAGCATCATGGTGCCGAACGCCCAGGAAATCACCACCGCAGGACGAATGATGATTTTATACGCTTTCCACTCCATGAGGTTGTATTGCCGGTGCAAGACTTCACGGGCCTGTCCGTTTTCCTCCCCGATCATGGCATGATACACCATTATCCGAACGAGATAAAATATTCCGGCCATCCAGGACACTACCCCTATCAGGTGGAGCGCCTTTGCTACGGCATACCAATCGGCAATGTGCATATCAGAGTCTTCTTTCGTTTCGGCCGGGCACCCGCTTCAACCCAACGGCTTTTACCGGCTCCAGAACAAGCGGCGCCTCTTCAATATCCACCGAGTCGGAATCCAGTCCAAACCAGTTTTTAGGAGAAGAAACCCAGCCTTTTACGGTGAGATAGGTGGAGAGAATGAGTTGTTCTGCCCAGGGCAGTTCGTTTTCGTTCGACAGGAATTCCTGAATGATGACAAAGCGGAAATCGCCGGTTGGGTACTTGCTGGCCGTGGAATGATAGCGAGAGTGTACGGTGAGCTCATCATTTTCCACCAATTCCGCCACCACCTTGTGCATGAATACGTTCATGCGCTGTTGCACCCTGAACCCGAGTCGGAAATTGACCTTGTACACATCATCAGGCGCAATGGTATTCACTTCATACTGCATGGTGAAAGGCTCATCAGTGGTTTCAATATGCACAAACCAGTACACATCTGCACGTTTGGGTTGCGTTTGCAAAATGGAATAAAGCACCTTTTCTTCTACTTTATTCACGCTTTTGGCACTGGTAAGAAAGACCAGGTTGGTGGCATATTTAGGCACGTCTGAATCATTGCTCAGGGTGATCAACTGATCCAGGAAGTCCTTTATTTTGGTTTCATCTGAGTAGCGTTTCCGTACGCCGCGGGCTTTTACCCATAAGTACATCGTACCAAACAGGAAAGATGCCATGATAACCGTGACATAACCGCCTTCCATGAATTTCAGGGTATTGGCCAGGAAGAATCCGCCTTCCCAGGCGAGGTAGAAAATCAGGAAGAGCCATACCAGTATTTGATTGGTTCTCTGCAGGATCATCCAGTTTGCAAGCAGAATTGTGCTACAAATCATAGTACAAACCACCGATAATCCGTATGCTGCTTCCATTCGGGAACTATGCTGAAAATAAAGCACCACTGCCACACACCCCAGCCAAAGAAAGGTGTTGATTCCGGGAATGTAAATCTGTCCCTTCATATTGGTAGGGAACTTCACCGTCATTTTTGGCAGGAAACCAAGTCGGATGGCTTCAGATGCCAGGGTAAATGAACCGGATATCATACTCTGGCTGGCAATAACTGTTGCGAAGGTGGCAATAATGATCCCCGGCCACAGGAACCAGGTGGGCATTACGCCATAAAAGGGATTGTCCTCCAGTGGGCTGCCCT
>JADZFI010000287.1 GCA_020850025.1 Saprospiraceae bacterium | reverse complement strand
TGGTGGATTGCTGCCGACAATGGGAAAAGGCTGCCGACCAGTTCACTCAGGCGGGTATCCGCACGGTAAAATTCCGGATAGGCGTGGTGTTGGCCAGAGAGGGAGGCGCGCTGGCCGAGGTTGTCAAGCCCATCTATTTTGGCCTGGGTACCTATTTCGGAAACGGCCGCGCCTGGTGGCCCTGGATCCATCGCGTGGATGTATGCAGTGCATTCCTGTGGGCATTGGAAGAGCCCTCTGCCAATGGCGTATACAACCTTGTTGCGCCCAATCCGGAGCGAGGCAAAACCCTGGTGGTTGAAACTGCCCGGGCGATGGGCAGGAAAGTCATACTGGCTCCCGCACCAGTCCCTGTGCTCAAGCTGATGCTCGGAGAAATGTCGGCAGTTATTTTGAACAGTAATCGCGTTTCTGCAGATAAATTGATCAAATCCGGATTTGTCTTCCAATATCCGCAACTGGAGCCGGCGCTTCATCATATTTTTGCCGATCAAACATCATCCTGACCAACTTTACCATGGATATTACCCAACAAGGTTATGTGCGTACAGACCTCACCACCAACGGCGTTGCGCACATCATTTTCTACCATCCGAATCACAATTCATTGCCCAGCAAGCTGCTATCTGAACTCACGGCAGCATTTGAGGCAGCCGGCCGTAACCCCGAGGTGAAGCTTGTAGTGCTGCGCAGCGCAGAACACAACACCTTTTGCGCCGGCGCCAGCTTCGACGAATTGGCAGGAATTCAGGATTTTGAAACTGGAAAAGTGTTCTTCTCGGGTTTCGGAAACGTCATTAATGCCATGCGTAAATGTGGCAAAATTGTAGTAGGCCGCGTACATGGCAAAGCCGTGGGCGGAGGCGTCGGCCTGGCGGCGGCTACTGATGTTTGCTTTGCCTCAAAGTGGGCTTCTGTCCGCTTAAGCGAACTTGCTGTAGGCTTTGGTCCCTTTGTTATAGGTCCGGCCGTGGAGCGCAAAGTGGGCGCTGCTGCCTTTGCTCAAATGGCTTTAACCCCGGCAGAATGGCGTACTTCTGAATGGGGCAAAGAAAAGGGATTGTTTCAGGAGTCTTTCGAAACAGTGGAACAGTTGGATGCCTACCTTGATCACTTCTGCCAAACCCTGGGCAGCTACAGTCCTGAGGCCCTGGATTCCCTGAAAAAAGTCTTTTGGGAAGGTACCGATCATTGGGATACGCTGCTGACGGAAAGAGCTGCCATCAGTGGCCGATTGTCGCTCTCTGAATTTAGCAAAAATGCCATTGCGGCCTTCAAAAAGGGCTAATCCGGGTATTTTTCAATCCTTTGATGCTATGAGATACTTCACAGATCAGCTTCAGCGATCCGTGGCGCTGCCAGTCTGGCCCCCAAGGCGTATCATATCGCTGGTGCCCTCTCAAACGGAGTACCTGGCTGATTTGGGGCTGGAGGAAGCCGTGGTTGGCATCACCAAATTTTGTCTTCACCCACGAAACTGGTTTGAACAAAAAACGCGAATCGGCGGCACTAAAACGCTCAATATCCCCAAAATCGCGGCCCTGAAGCCCGATTTGATCATTGGCAACAAAGAAGAAAATGAAATTTCTCAAATCCATTTACTGGAAAAGGAATTCCCGGTATGGATGAGCGATATCATTACGCTTGAGGATGCACTGAATATGATGATGGCGCTCGGCGAGCTTACCGGCAAAGAAGATGTGGCAAAGCGCATCTCAGCCAACGTTAAAAGGGCCTTTAACCAACTTACATTGCCGCAAAAACTAAAACGCGCAGCATACCTCATTTGGCGAAAACCCTACATGGTTGCAGCTGGCCATACATTTGTCCATGAAATGATGGCAAAGGCCGGGTTTGAGAATGTCTTTGGGGATTTGTCCAGATATCCTGAGGTGTCGGAACAAATGCTGGCGGAAGCAAATCCGGAAGTACTGTTGCTTTCCTCCGAACCATATCCTTTCAAGGAAAAACACCTTGCAGCCCTAAAAGAACTTTGCCCGAAAGCAGATGTGGTGCTGGTGGATGGAGAACTGTTTTCGTGGTACGGTAGTCGACTGCTTGGTTCGCCTGCCTATTTCGATCGCTTGTACCGGCAGCTGCATTTTGGGCCTTTATTGTCCCTTCCGGGTTAATGTGTAAGCCTCGTAAATCCTGGTTCTGGATTGCCAGTCGTTGGTATTGTTCTTTCTGATCCAATCCGGATAGTAATGATAAACCCTGTTCAATTCAAATCCGGGAGGAGCCTGTGGTGCTGGATTGGTTACACTGGTAAAAAAGAACAAATCCCCTGTTTTAAGTGCCATTGTATCGTTTCGATATCTGGTATCGGTGTACCAGGATCGCTGTATTTGTTTTGGATGAATGTAGAAGGGCATATTCAAGGGATAATTCTTGTTTGGCGTAGGTTTTACCAGGTACACCGTTGATTCGGGGTGTTTCTCTGCCCAATGCCATATAAAATCGGCATAAGCAGCCATTTCCTTGGCGGGAATAATGGCTCTGGACACAAGAAGGATGGTGTTGATAACCAATAGTATCCTGAATCCGCGAACCCAAGCCGGCGCGATTGCCTTTTTTGTGCTGAATGCCTCCCAACCGGCAGCCGCAAAAAAGAAAAAGGTGATGGCCATGGGAAAAAGGAAGCGCACCTCTTTGTGCCCTACCATACTGTGCGCTAATACGAATGGGATCAGGCTCCAGGAGAATACGTGCATTGGATGCTTGTAAATACCATAGCCGGCAAATAACAGCAATATGATGCTTAGCGGTGGAACAAGCACGATAGGCAATTCGGTGAAATACCACCAGAAAGGCGATACGCCAAATGTAGCAGCCTTACCTTCAACGATATTAGAAAAGAAATAGTTATATGGGGCAAATACCCAATCGTCATACAGCCAGACATCTGCTGCCAAACCAATGGCAAAAGCAATGATAGCGCCTAGGCTCAACCAAATCCACGTCTGAAGGGCTGGCCTTTTAACCCATAGAAGCCAGGCGCCGAGTCCAATTCCGGCAAAGGCAATCTGATATCGAAAGAAAAAAGAAAGCCCAAGTAATGCCCCGGCTAATATCAGTCTGATGGTTTTGTGCCGCAATGGCTCGTCCAGTGTTTTCAACAGCAGCAAAAGGCCTCCGAAATAACAAATAGCAGACGTGTTTTCTGAAGAAAACCGGACATTCAAATAAGGCATCAGCCAAAAAAACAGCAGGCCGATGCGCATCCACCTCAGGGAAATCGTATGGGTGAAGTCCTTGGCCAACCAATTCGTCCAACTCCAGTACACCCAGAGTGCCGCCAGACCGGACAACAATCTCATAAAGAATACCTGAAAAAATGGGTCGGGAAGCCCTGCCGATTCAAAAATCTGAATGGCGGTATAGGCTAAAAACGGCTGTAAACCTGGCCGCATTTGTGCCGGAAATTCCCAGGGAAGACTAATTGCCGGTATACGCCCCATCTTGTAATGGGCGAATTCCCAGATTTGAAAATGTTCGTCTGGATGATGATAACCGGTTGTGTTCCATGCCGCAACTGCGCAAAGCATTGCTCCAATGATGAGCAGCGTGCGATCAGATAGGTATGGTAACATAATAGGGGTACGCGTTAGGGGGCGCAAAGTTACAGTATAGTATCTATAAAAAAAGCCACATAAGAGCATCGAATCAACGCTCTTATGCGGCTGTGTTGAGGACTGCCAGTTAAAACTTCCTGTTAGTTGGGAATTCCAAGCTTGGCTTTGACGAGATTGGTAACATCGAGCGACTCATCGGAGTACAGTATTACCTGAGTGCTGCTGTCAAATACGAACATGAACTGGTTCTCTTTTGCAACGTCTTCCATTGCCTTGTTGACTTTATCCAGGATAGGCTTGAACAGTTCTTCCCGTTTTTGAGCCAACTTTTCATACACTTCCTGCTCATACTTGGCAATACTGGCTTCTTCTTCCTTTAGCTTTTGACTTTGCGTCTCCAGGTCCTTTGGCGAAATAGTGCCTTGCTGTTGCTTTCGGTCAAGTTCTGAGGCTTTGTCCTGCAGCGCTTTTACCATCTCCTGTCCACGTTTGGTCAATTGCGTTTGAAAAGCGTTCAGGTCGCTATCTGCAGCTTTGACTTCCGGAATCTGCGTCAATAAGACACCAGAATTGCAGTAGCCAAATTTCTGGGCAAAAGAACCTGTGCTCAACAGGAGTCCCAGAGAAATCAAAATGTATTTCATTGTTTGAAAAAGTTAGAATCGTTTTTTCGAGTGCTCGAGTGTTGCAGTTTTTGAGAGTTCGGGTGTTTGAGTTTTCGAGTGCTGAGGTGCTCAATTATCTCTAACAGCCCCATTGCCATGCTCCAAAGAGCGGCCAAGCCGAAAGCCAACGCGAACACCCACACACTCAAACACTCAAACACGTTCTTACCCTTTTTTCACCAGGGCCTTGATGTCTTCAGTTTTGTCGTTTTTCTTGTCGGCATAAAGCATTCCGGAGGCACTGCCTTTGTCGAAAATGAACTCGAAACCTTTATCCTGGGCAAATCGCTCAATAGTACTGTACACTTTGTCCTGGATGGGTTTTACCAGTTCTTCGCGTTTCTTGAACAGGGCGCCTTCGGGGCCAAATTTAATGCGTTGAAGTTCACGAACTTCTTTTTCCTTGGCCATTATCTCTTCTTCCCGCGTTTTTTTCATTTCTTCACTTAAAAGCACTTGTTCTGCCTGGAATTTGCTGTATAGTCCTTTCACTTTATCTTGTTCCTGAGCGATTTCCTGGCGCCAGGCAGTGGCGGCTTTGTCCAGCTGTTCTTGTGCTTTTTGGTACTCGGGCATGCTTTCCAATACCGCTGTTACGTCCACATAGGCAATACGCTGCGCCTGGGCAAAGGTGAAAAGTCCTGACACCAATACTACGATGGATGCAATTTTCTTAATCATGGTTGCAGATGTTGTTGGTTGATTGAAATGTAGGGTTGGGAATTTCTTCCAGTTGTCAGGGCTTATTCCCAATCCTGGCTCAAAAGTAGGATATCTTGATGTTTCTGGTGGCGATCTGATGCATACCTCCTGATATAGGTTGTCTGTTTTTGAAAAAAAAATTTAGCAAATGAAAACCAACTAATTCATTCTCATTGCTTTATGAAATTGCGAGCATTCAGATCGAATATGGTATTAACCTGCATTTAACCCCTATTTCTTTCCTTTTAACAAAGGCAGATCCATCACAACCGCCTTCCCGACAAATCTGTACCTTTGCGGCCCAAAATTACATTCCCTCTGATATGCATCTGATCAGTCCCGACCAACTTTCCTTGAAGAACATTTATGAGGTGCTCAAGCACCATCATCCGTTGGCGCTCTCAGAGGAGTCTAAACGCCGTATTCAGACCTGCCGCAATTATCTGGAAGAGAAGCTGGAGGGGAATCAGCAACTTTATTACGGTATTAATACCGGATTCGGCTCACTTTGCAATGTTCGCATTTCTCCGGAGGATGTGGCAGCTTTGCAACATAATCTGGTAGTGAGTCATGCTTGCGGAATGGGCGATCTGGTGCCGCAAGAGGTGCTGCGAATCATGTTGCTGCTTAAAATCCAGAGCCTTGCCTACGGCCATTCCGGGGTTCGGGTGGAAGTGGTGCAGCGTTTGATCGACTTTTATAATGCCGGTGTTTACCCGGTGGTGTTTGAACTGGGTTCTCTGGGCGCTTCCGGAGATCTTGCACCGTTGGCTCATCTGAGTTTGCCACTGATTGGTTTGGGGGAAGTGTGGTATAAAGGAGAGCGAAAGCCATCTTCAGAGGTGTTGGTACAACTAAATTGGCAACCGTTGCGTTTTCACGCCAAGGAAGCGCTGGCGCTGCTAAATGGTACCCAGTTCTCGGCTGCTTACATGACCTGGTCTTTGTTGGAAACCTTCCGTCTCTCTGAACAGGCTGATATGAACGCAGCCATCAGCTATGATGCCTTTCATTGCCGATTGTCGCCACTGGATGCCCATATTCACCAGATAAGACCACACGCAGGGCAAATTCAAACCGCACAAAAAGTATTAAACTTACTTGAGGGAAGTGAAATCGCCCTTTCAGAAAAAACTTCTGTACAGGATCCCTATGCATTCAGGTGTGTACCCCAGGTACACGGCGCCAGTAAAGACGCCATCACCCACATTGCCCGAATGTTGGAAACGGAGATCAACTCTGTGACCGACAATCCGAATATTTTCCCGGCAGACGACCTGATTGTTTCCGGAGGAAATTTTCATGCACAACCTCTGGCGCTTCCGCTGGATTATCTGGCCATTGCTTTGTCTGAGTTGGGAAATATCTCAGAAAGGCGGGTGTATCAACTCATTAGCGGCCAGCGTGGCCTCCCTCCATTCCTGACAGATGATCCCGGCCTGCACTCCGGGATGATGATCGCACAATACACGGCTGCCGCTATTGTCAATCAAAATAAAACACTTTGTGCCCCGGCTTCTGTAGACAGTATCGTGAGCTGTAACGGACAGGAGGATCATGTGAGCATGGCTGCGAATGCAGCCACCAAGGCCAGAAGGGTGGTGTTAAATCTGGAACGATTGCTGGCCATTGAATTCATGGTGGCCATGCAGGCTTTGGACTATCGCAGACCTCAATGCTCCTCCCCTGTTATTGAAGACCTGAAGGCCAGGTACAGAGCGGTGGTACCGCGACTGGAGGGCGATCGCATCATAAGTGTGGATTTGGAAAAAACCGTTCAATTCCTGCGCACCATCGGGTGAATTCTACTACATCCCTTCAATACCCGTGACGGTTGTGTACTTAAACGACAATTTCTTGTCGGGGTGCACAATTTTGAAGGCGGACTGGCAAGCCAGTGTAGCTTCATGGAAGCCGCAGAGAATTAGTTTTAATTTGCCCGGATAAGTGTTGATGTCGCCAATGGCAAAAATTCCGGGAACGTTGGTGGAATAATCAAAGGTATTGACTTCTATCGCATTT
>JADZFI010000286.1 GCA_020850025.1 Saprospiraceae bacterium | reverse complement strand
CAGGTAGCGTACATCTCGCCGGTATTTTCCTGCCCGTACAGGTGGTAGGTGGCCACAGATCGGATTTCCCCCTCCGGATCGGTGGCAAACAGCTTGGATTGGGTGAGCATGGCGCCCGAGCCGGCACAGGGGTCGTACACCAGAAAGGTGCCTTTTTGGATCTTGTCTTTTACGGGCAGATACACCAGGTGGGTCATCAATTCAATGATTTCCCGCGGTGTGAAGTGTCGTCCTGCTGCGGCGTTGGTTTTTTCATTGAATCGGCGGATCAGGTCTTCAAACATATAGCCCATGGCCATGGGCGAAATCTTGTCGGGGCTTAGTTCCACCCTGGGGTTGCAGAATTTTTCAATCAGGGAAAACGTGATGCCGGTTTCTTCGAATCGTTCCAGCTGGTTGCGGAACTTGAATTTGGAAATGATGTCCTGCACATTTTCGGAGAAGCCGTTCAGGTAATCGAGGAAGTTGGCGTTGATGTTTTTCGGGTCGGCCAGCAACTTCTTCATGGTGTATTCGGAAGTGTTGTAAAACGCCAGCCCGGAGCCATGTTGGGGGCTGGTGAGCAATCCCGAAAGGTTGTCTAATTTGCCTTTAAACTGGTGGTAGGTGTTTAAGACTTTGTCTTTGGTGGGTTCCAGCGCCAAATCCAGCCTGCGCAGCACCGTCATAGGCAGGATCACATCCTGGTATTGATTTTCCAGGTACTTATTGATCAGGATATCATCGGCAACGGTCCAAATAAAGTTGATAATGGGCTGGAGGTTCTGCGTGTTCAGGCTCATGTTTGTTAAGGTCGGAGTAGGGTTTGATACATTGAGGGCTCAAATATACCCTGCTTAACAGTAAAAATCCAAATCCTCCGCCGGGCGCCGGTCAAACGATGCGCTTCAGCATCCAGATATTACACGACGTATGTCCGGAATTGCCCATGGCGCTATCCAGCATTTCAAAACCTAGTTTTCGATACATTGAAACAGCTTTGGCAAACTCCGGCATGCTTTCCAGATAGATGTTCTGATAGCCAAATTCCCTGGCGGAAGCGATGGATTGCTCCATGAGTTGTTTCCCAATACCTAGTCCTCTTCCTTTGGGCAGGATGTAAAACTTAACAAGTTCGGCGGTGTCCTCTGGCAAGCCTTCTGTGGGGTAAACCCCGCAACACCCTAGCACCTCCCCATTCTCTTCAGCCACCCATAAAACAGACCGGTCTGTCTGGAACAGATCGAACAGGTGATCGGTGGTTGGATCTGAATACACCGTGCCCACTTTTGGCGCGTTGTGTTCTTCAAACACGGTTCTGATCAGGGCGGCCAGGTGAGGCTCGTCTGCTTTTTGGACTTTTCGGATGGTCATATCGTCTTCAATAACCACTCTCGCTCAGACAGTGGTTTGGTGACACTGATTTGATGCTGAAGACTCCGGAGCTCTTCTTCGCTGAGTTTCTTTTTGCCGCTTTTCCATTGCATGAGTTTCCCGGTGAACTGAATGATGTTGCGATAAGTAGGCGCATGATACGCCAACATTTTTTTTCTGCTCACAAAACGTTCAAAGCTGGTTAAAAATCCTTCCAGTAGTCGCCATTTTCCGGTTTCAAAATACACCTTCATCAGCGAAACCCGGGCATCCAGTTCCAGAAAAACATCGTCGAAGGTAAGGTCTTGCAGCAAGGTTTGCACCTGATCATAATCCCCATTCTGATAGCTTAATTTGGCCCGGCAAAACCGTTCGTAATGGTTTCGGAATTCCGGGGCCAATAAGGGAGAATTGGTTTCCAAAAAATGCTCCACCCAGGCTGTTTCTCCAAGTTTCAAGGCTGCAGCAACGATGTTTTTATAGGAAAAACGGCTCAAAAAACCGTTTTCCAAAAACGTGCCCTCCGCCAGCCCAAACTTATACAACTCAAATACTTCCCGCAAAAAAGACGACTCGTCCGTGTTCAACCGGCGGATACAATAATTGATCCCGACCAGCAACATATCCCGCAACTCAGCCCTTGACAAACATTGCGGAGCAATGGGCAACAACTGCTTGTATGCCAAAAAGTGCTCGCCCGCGGCAGGGTTCTGCAAACAGCGGTACCTATGGTAATACAAACGTATCAGGGGCGAATCATCGTAACGCCCGGCAGCACAATCCTCCAGTACCGTTTCCAGATAAGGTAGTTGATAATCAACCCGATAAATGGCGGCATGGCTGGCCGCCGAGCACGCATTGCGCAGCAACTCCAGTACAAAAAAGCGGGTTAGGTTGTCGGCCATCTCCTGCAAATTCAGCGCTGAATCGCGCGCCAGATTCTGCACCAGACGCTCTTCCTGCAATCTGTAATGCATCAGAAAATACTGCGCATCGCGCAAGGGCTGCTCGTCCAGTTCCTGCTCTGCCTTTTGTAAATAAGCCCCGGCCTCCGTCGTCAACTGGCGTTGTCTGTAGGTTTTGGCCAGTGCCAACCACTGTTCTGAATGATGGTTATGCCAGGCTTCATACGCCAGAAATGCCTCTAATACATCTAAAAATTCCGACATCAACCGACGCATTTTCAAATCGTCATAAGGCTCATTTCCGTAAACAAAAACAAACGCCCGCTCGCGTTTTAGGCTGCGATCTGTAAAGGTGGTTCGGGTGTCTAAAAACACAAATAGCGCAACTATTTGCGCATTATTATTGTGAATGGGTGAATGAACCCATTTCTTGAACCGTCGCTTTTCTGCCGGCGACAGGGTTTGAAACAGCGCGAAAAGTTTGCTTTGTATCATGTGACAAAGGTGGATAAAATGGGTTATTTTTTCCGACAAAATTGTGGAAATGTTGTATGTCCTGTTTGATGGATGCCAGGGTATTCGCCGATACTTTTGCTTTGTCATTCCGACGATCGGTCCACCATAATCGCACATGAAAAGACTTCTCCCATACCTCCTGTTCTGTTTAGTGTTCCCGGCTTCGGCACAGGGATGGCGACAAACGTTCGGTGGGATGTTGAGTCCGGCCGGGATGTGCCAAACCCCGGATGGTGGCGCCGTGCTTCTGGCAAATTCGGTTCCGGGCGGTTCGCAGGGCAGACAGGTAGTGCTGACCAAAACAGATCAGGACGGAAGGGTTCAATGGCAAAAATCCTTTGGCGCTGCCGGCGACGACGAAGGCCGATCTCTGCTCCTGAGTGCTGCCGGCGATTTGATAGTGGCGGGAAAAATGGCCTTTATGGCCAACAACGGCGATGCTTTCCTGGTGAAATACGACCTGGGTGGACAAAAAATCTGGGAGAGGGTGTACAATTTCGGGGTGCTGGACGATGCCAAATGTATGCGTCAGACGTCCGATGGCGGTTTTATACTGGCCCTTGAAGCGGATAATCAGTTGCGGCTTTTGCGTACAGATGCCCAGGGAATGGAACTTTGGACCAAGGCATTTCCTGCCACCGCAGGCTTGTCGGTCAAACACCTGGAGATCAGGTCAGATGGCGGATTGGTGGTCACCATGCTGCGGAACAACCTGCCCATCGGCGCACCGGCGGCGGTAGTGTTGCAGCTCAATATGGCCGGAGATGCCGAATCGGAGGTCACCCTGCCGCATTATTCCAGCTATATCACCACCGATCAGGTGCGCTGTTTGCCGGCTACCGATTCTACTTTCTGGTTGATGCATCGGGATTCCCTGTACCTGCTGGATCGGGATACCACGGTGCTGAAACGTTGGGAAATAGCTACTGCGCCGGATTTTTACCTTACAGATATTGCGACGGTGAAGGATGGAGGGGTGTTGGCCCTGGGTACCAACTATTCATTCAGCGGACAGGCATTCAGCCACAGTGTACTCATCCGTTTTCAGGCCGACGGCACAGAGCTTTGGCGTCGGAATTACGAGGCGCCCAGTACCCTGCATTCCACCTGGAGCTTGTTTCCGGCATCAGATGGCGGTTTTTTCCTGAGCGGTAATTATGCCAAAGGAAACAGCTATTTCAGCTACCTGTTGCGCACAGATTCACTCGGGCAAACCTTTACCAACCAGATCAGTGGTCGCCTGTTTTATGATGAAAACCTCGATTGTACGCATCAAAATGCTGAACTGCCGCTGAAGTCCTGGGTCCTGAAATTGGTGCGACCCAATGGCGACATCCATTACTGCAACACCAACGCCCAAGGGAATTACCACATCGAAGCCGGCCTTGGAGAGCATACCTTGTCGGTATTGCTTCCCAACGGACTCTGGCAGGCCCTTTGTCAGCAGGATGTGCCGCTGGTATTCAGTCAGCCTTTTCAATCAGACACGGTTGATTTTCCCATAAAGAACGCGGTGTTCTGCCCGCTTCCCCGGGTAGATGCCGGGGTTGACTATTGGATAGCCTGTCAGGAAAACACTTTTTGGGTGCAATATGCCAACGCAGGGGTAGATATGGTGGCGGATGCCGTAGTGACGTTGACGCTGGATACGCTGCTCAGTATAACAGGCGCCTCCATCCCGTTTTCCCAGTCGGGGCCGCAGAGTTGGGCCTTTCCGGTAGGCGATTTACAGGCCTTGTCCGACAGTGGATTTCAGGTGCAGGTGATGGTGGATTGTGCGGCAGACATCCTGGATCGCACCCTTTGTGTGCACGCCGAAATTGACCCGGCCGATCCCTGTCTTGCGCCCATAGCAGATCCATTGTTGGTGATAGACGGACGTTGTGAAGGTGATAGTGTGCGTTTTCATGTGTTCAATTTGGGCGCCCCCATGACGGAACCACGGCCATATATCGTGGTTGAAGACAACATCATTTTCCTGCAAAGCAACGGGGAATTTCTGCTGGACTCCGGTGCAGAATGGATTTTCAGTGTGCCGGCCAACGGATCCACCTGGCGAATGGAAATCCTGCAGGATCCCGATATGCCGGATTGGCTGGCCGATCAGGTCACCTCGGCAGTGGTGGAGGGATGTAGTAATTCGGGCGGTTTTTCCACCGGATTTGTGAATCAGTTTAGTCAGCACGACGGCGGTTATTTTGCCGAAACAGAATGTCGGCCGGTGGTGCCGGGGCCGCAGGGCTTGCAAAAGGCCGCATTTCCCGCCGGCTGGACGGATGAACACCTGATTCAGGCCAATACCGATCTGGAATACAGCCTTCATTTTCAGAACCTGACAGGGCAAACCATTCATACGCTCACGCTGCGCGATACCCTGGACGCTCAGCTGAATCCAGGCGTCGTGTTGGCGGGCCCGGCCAGCCACCCGTACCAATGGGAACTGATGGGAGAGGGAGTGGTAAGCTTTCGTTTTGCCAACCTCGCGTTGGCAGATTCAGCAAGGGTATGGGTTAAATTCCGGGTATCACAGGATCCTGATCTGCCTCCTGGCGCCGTGATACTAAACCAGGCATGGGCATATGCAGATTTCCTGTCGCCACAACCTACCAACGAAACCTATCATACCATTGGCCATCCGGTTTTTACAGAAACCAAGGAACCAATCGGAGCTGCGGCAACTAAAATCCGGCTCTATCCAAATCCCACCAGTGCCGGCATCACCATTGCCCTGTCTGAAAAGGGAATGTATCAGTGTCGGGTCATGGATGCCACCGGAAAAACGATACTGAACCAAAATTTCCACGATCATCAATTCCAAATACCGGCCCATGCCTTACCCGCAGGTGTATTTATGGTGACCATCCACAACTCCCAGGGAAAACTCATCGGCCAACAAAAAGGGGTACGGCTGACGACTTACGATTGACGGGCTATTCCTCAAAGCAAACCTCTATCCCAAGCCTAATGCCAACTCAAACACTCAAACACTCGAATACTCAAACACTCGAACACATGATTAATTTTCGCACCACCATGAAGGCGTCTGCCTCCTTTTGGCTTGTTTGTCTGAATTTTCTGGCGCCTGATCTTAAGGCGCAATGCTCGCTTGCCTGCAACGACCAGATAGTCGTAAATGTGCCAACGGGCGGCACGTATGAGCTGTTGCCACAAACGGCCGCGGCATCTGATCTTTCGGTATTTTGCCCGAATGGTGTTATTAGCACACAAATTCTGGATGGCAACACCTGGATACCGGCCTCCGGTAACGTGGTTTTTGACGATTCGCAGGTGGGACAATTGTATCAATACAGAATCCAGGACTCCGTTACGGGCAATTGGTGTTGGGGACAGGTAGAAGTGGCAGGTCAGTCGCCGGCAAACGACACCATTCATTTCCGTTTAAGTGCAGAATTATGGTCAGACGGACGCCCGGTCTACGGCGCTACGCTGGTATTCCAGCCCATCAATCCTGCGTTCCCGTATTCACCTATGGTATTTACCCTTGATGAAGACGAAAATGCTATGGACCTGGCTATTGTACCTTCTGATTATATGCCAGGAACCACCTTCAGTTATAGCGCTACATTGCCGGATACCGGATATCATAATGGCGTAGGTATACTTGATTTGTGTAAAATACATCACCACCTCCTTGGCATTGATCCGCTGCCATCTCCTTACGCCATGCTTGCAGCAGATATAAACAAATCCGGCTCAGTCACTACTTTCGATGTTATACAAGGGATAAGACTGAAAATAACTCAGACGTTTTTCAATAATGGCGCCTGGCGCTTTATTCCGGACTATTGTGTTTTTCCCAATCCGGCTAATCCATTTTGGCCGGCTTGCAATGCTGAAATCAGCATGACCGAATTAGCCGCATTGGATAATGACACTGCCAGGGTAATCGCCATTAAAGTTGGGGATGTGGATGGAGATGTTCAGCTACCGGGAACCCTCAACCCTGATGCGGGCATCGTAGATTCTATTACCATGTTGATTCCGCAGGGCAGCATCCCGGCCAATACTCCGGTAGCGGTTCCGGTTAAACTCGATAAGGATTTTACCTACGGAGGAACGCAATTAGTAATCAGGTTTGCACCGGATATTTTTCTGTTCGATTCAATTTCAGATGGGGCAATTCCAAAGCAGTCTTCCTTTGGGAATGTACATTTCGATACGGCATCCAATGAGTTGCGTATGTTAAGATACAACCTATATCCATCCAACCCGATTACCATTCCGGCTAATGAACCCCTCTTTTACATCCATCTGAAAAGCACACAAACGGTTCAATTGCAGGATGTTATGCAGCTTGTGATCGACGATCAGGGAACGCCTTCCATACTCATAGGCAATAATTGCTCCGGTGTCTATAAGATGGGATACACCTATTCCGGTTTCGTACCGGTGCAGACTCCGCTGGCCCGGGGAGTACAGCTCCAGCCGCCCAGCCCGAATCCGTTTACCAGCCACAGCTGGCTGGAGTTGGAGCTGGAACAATCGGAAAATGTATGGCTGGAAATGGCCGACCTCACCGGCCGCGTGTTGCATTCAGAAACCCGCCAACTCAACCCCGGCACTTTCCGATGGGAGCTTCCAGTGGACAAAATACCCTCAGGTACCATGTGTTTCTGGCGTTTGGTTATAGCAGGCAAAAGCGCCAGTGGTAAACTGGTGCGGAATTAGGCGGATTACTCCGGCGGAGGCTGAAGTTGTTTCTACATTAAATTGAAGAGGCTGTCTCATAAGTCACAATTTTAGTTCTACCGCAGAGGCGGGGAGACGCAGAGGTTTTGATAATCAATGCTATACACCTCAGCGTCTCTCCGACTCTGCGGTAAAATTTACTTACGAGACACCCTCTTCGCGCCTTAGTGTCTTAGTGCTAAGCTTCGCGCCTTTACTTCCCTTTCGCCATTTTCTTCAGCTCCCGCTCAAAAATAGCTTCCAGCTGGTTTGCGTGCAGGTTTTTAGCTACAATGGTGCGATCTTTATTGAGCACATACAACTCAGGGGTGATGTCTACAAAATACTTGGCGTAGATGGCCCGGTTGGTGGGATCGAACACATTGGTGAAAGTGAACCCTTTCTCTCTGGAAAACTTCTTCCACTCCTCGTCGGTAGTGCTCACCGCGATGCCGTAGAAATCCACGCCGTGGTTTTTCCATTTGCGGTAAATGGCTTCCACTTCGGCGGCTTCTTTTTGGCAGTGTTCGCAGTCGGGACTGTACATGAACACCACTATGATAGGCGCTGTTTTTTCGTAGATGCTCTTCATTTGTCCGTTGAGGTCCATGGCCTGCACGTCCGGACCTTTCCGACCCATGAGGCTGGCTTCCATTTCCCAGACGTGTTTTTGCAGCGGTGGAAGGTTTTTAGGGTCTTCCCACCAGGCGAGTTCCGGAGTAAAGAAATTCTTGATGATGTGTACGAAAACCGCTTCGCCATCCATCACCGAGGTTTTGGTGTTTTCGTACTGTAAAGCAATCCAGTTGGCAAAAAACTTAAAGTACTGGCGCTTGTACATCACACGGCGGATCAGCGGATCAGCCACTTTGATCAGGGAGTCCGGATGTTGGGGGGTGAGTTCCTTAATGTAGCGCTTGAGTTTATTGGAAATAACCGGGGTATTGAGCAGGCGTTCGTCGTCAAAATCTACATTGTCCCAAAACCTGTCGCGGTAGTGCAGGAGCTGGCGAAGGGTGTCTATATCGCCGTTAGGCTTTTTAAACTCCTTGAAATCCGGGTTTTGTCCGGCTATTTTAAACTTGGTGAAAAACGCATTGGGGTGTTTTTTATATAAACCTTCCAAATAAGTCTTGCGCTCGTCGAGCAATTGAGCTTGCCGTTGTTTGGCCTGCAGGAACTCCGGGGAAT
>JADZFI010000285.1 GCA_020850025.1 Saprospiraceae bacterium | reverse complement strand
GTGCTATCAACAGCAGGATCGGCGTGAACAGTTACGACATTGGCCACCTTTTTGCCAGAGTAGCCAATCCTGGCGGGGTGTATGTAGCAGGTCAGGCAATGCTGAGCAGTGTTTGTACCCAGATTCAGAAGGCCATTGCCGGCTCCTCTCTGCCTAATCCGGAAGGACCGGACTATTACCTGTTCATTGCCCATGAAATGGGCCACCAGTTTTCGGCTACGCACACTTTCAACACCTGCCCGCCGGCACAGGATGCTCAAACCCCCGGCACAGCTTATGAGCCAGGTGGCGGCTCCACTATTATGAGCTATGCTACTACTTGCTCGCCGGATATTGTAGACGACCGCGACCCCTATTTCCACGTGGCCAACCTGGAACAGGTAGCCAACTTTATAGCAGTTGACAATGGTCGTTTGTGCGACGAACCAATAGTAACCAACAACCATGTGCCGGTTGTGGACATTCCACTTGCCAATAACTTTGTTATTCCCATCAGCACACCGTTTGCCCTCAGCGCCACTGGAAGTGATGAAGACAACGACAATCTGACCTATTGCTGGGAACAGTTCGATCTTGGCCCATCTGTACCATTGGGGCAGGCACTAAGCGGCTCTCCCCTGTTCCGCTCGTTCCTGCCAACCAGCTCTCCGGACCGTACATTCCCGGCCATGAATACCATCATAGCCAATGGCAATAACCCGGCGGAATTGCTTCCTACCTATTCTCGAGATCTGCGTTTCAAGGTTACGGTGCGCGATAATGCACTTGGCGGTGGCGGAACAGCCATAGACAATGTACAGTTTAAGGCTTCAGCAGTAGCAGGACCTTTCCGCGTTACCTATCCAAACAGTGCCTCCCTTGTCTGGAATGTAGGCGAATACCAGACCGTAACCTGGGATGTAGCCAATACCAACCTCAATCCGGTGCTTTGCCAGAAGGTGAACATTCGTTTGAGTACCGACGGCGGGTTTACCTATCCGATTCTTTTGGCGGAGAATCAGCCGAACATCGGTCGCGCCTGTATCCAGGTGCCTAATAATCCAGGCACCACTGTGCGGGTAAAAGTGGAAGCGGCCGACAATATCTTTTTTGATATTTCCAATGCCAACTTTAAAATCGAGCAAGCCAGTGCAGGAAGTTTTGGCCTGTGTGCAGCCGACCTGACGGACTATGTTTGTTTGCCTGAATCTTTCGTAACGGAGATTGCGACTTCTGCAGTGGGTGGTTTTGCAGATACTGTCTCTCTTTCCGTTTCCGGTTTGCCGAATGGTTCCACTGCTGTTTTCAGTCCCAATCCTGTGTTGGCTGGTGAAACCTCGGTATTAACGGTTACCATTCCAAACAATGCGACAGAGGGTACTTTTGATGCGGTAGTTTCTGCCGTTTCCAATGGTGTGACGCAAACTGCGACCATTACCCTGACAACTGTGAGCAATGATTTCTCCGCATTTGCGCCTACCACACCGGCCAACGGAGCAGCTGGCATTAACCCCAACCCCTTGCTGCAATGGACTGGCGCGGCAGATGCCAATGCCTACGATGTACAATTAGCCTCCAACCCTTCTTTTGCATCTAACACCCTGGTAGAAGTAAAAGAAAACTGGATTCCTACCCAGTATCAGGTGACGACCAATCTGAATGAAGGCGGGGTATATTTCTGGCGGGTTCGCGCGAAAAACGACTGCGGCGGCGCCGTATGGACAGAGCCCCAGGTATTTGTTGTGAGCGTATTGAGTTGCGTGCAACTTTCGGCCAACGACCTTCCTCAGAATATTTCTGCCAACGGAACACCTACCGTGGAGTCAAAGATCAATCTGCTTTCAGGCGGGCAGGTCAGCGATGTAGATGTAACAAAAGTACAGGGTTTCCACAACTACTTCAGAGATCTGGAGGCGCGACTGATCAGTCCTTCAGGCACCAATGTGCTGCTCTTCAAAGATCGTTGCGGCAGTTACAACGGCAACTTCGATATTGCATTTAACGACGGAGCGGCAGCTATTTTCTCCTGCCCGCCTCCTACTAACCACGGAGAATCCAAACCAAGCGGTTCATTGAGTGCTTTCAATGGTGAAAATGCTACCGGTATTTGGACCTTGAGCGTAAAAGACAACGCTGTGAGTTCTGGCGGCTCACTTGCTGCATTCTCCATCCAGATTTGTTCCAACGAAGCCACCAACCCACCAGCTATTACGGTTAACCAGCCATTGCAGCCGGCTTCCGGCAACAATGCCACCATTACCTCTTCCTTCCTGAAGACCGAAGACAGCAATAACTCATCGGATCAACTGGTTTACACCCTGATGACCCTGCCCAAAAACGGATTGCTGCGACTGTATTTCGGTGATGTGCAGATTGGCACTCAGTTTACCCAGGCCGACATTGAAAACGGTGGCCTGATCTACTTCGATTACGGCTTTAATGTCGGATCCGACGAATTCAGCGTAGTGGTAGCAGACGGAGAAGGCGGTATGGACCAGGGTATATTTGTGGTATCGCCGCTGGTTAACACTTCCAGCCCGATTTCCGGCGTAACCTTCAATCTGGCGCCAAATCCGGCCAACGATGTAGTATTGTTGACCCTGAATGAAGCGCTGGAAGACGATGCCCGGGTAGAACTTTACAATACTGCCGGCCAATTACTGAAAACCTGGAATATGGCTGCCGGCACTACTATACTCAACCTCCAGATTCAGGATCTTCCTGAAGGTGTTTATGCTATTTCTGTAGCCAACACAGCAGTGCGTGGTGTAAAAAAGGTGTTAGTGAAGTAATAGTATTTCAGAGGGATCAATGGCAACAGCCAAACCTCATAGGTTTTAAAAACCTCATAGGTTTTAAAAACCTATGAGGTTTTTTTATTTCGGGACTGGAATAAAAAAGCCGACCGGGCTGGCCGGTCGGCTTGATCGTGTAGAAAAATATGCTCTTCGGATTACTCCACTGTAATTTGTTTGCCGGGTTTCTCATCGGCTTTTTTCTTGGGAAGCGTCACCTTAAGCACTCCATCAGCATACTGGGCAGAAATGGCTTCTGCATTTACATTCTCCGGCAATCCGAAGGAACGGCTAAAGGTACTATAGGCATACTCACGGCGCGTGAAGGTTTCTTCCTGATCTTCCTTTGAAGCTGTGGACTCGCCGGAGATAGTGAGATAACCATTGCGCACCTCCAGTTTAAAGTCTTCTTTTCTGAAACCAGGCGCTGCAACACTAACCTTGAAAGCATCCTTGCTTTCCGTCACGTTGACGGCTGGAACAGAAACACCTTTAATCGAGGGCTTTATTCCGCCCTCCTGAAAAAAATCATCCATCCAGGTTGAAAGCGATGGGAAAAAACTGTTTTCCGGATTCCATTTAATGAGTGACATAATTACCTCCTTTTTCTATGTTTTTACATGACAAAAATAAAAGAAAACATGACCGACTGCTAATGATCTGGATCAAAAAGAAGGATGATTTAGGTGGGTGACAAAAATCACTGCCCTTCCGAACCCTCATCATCGTTGAAATGATCCGTAGTCCGCCAACTTGCGCCTGAATTTTAAAACCAGATTCCTCTATGATAAAAGAAGTTAGCGGCGACATTATGTTGTCAAAAGCACAGGCAATTGCTCACGGGATAGCGCCTAATGATCACTTTGAGAACGGATTGGCACTGAGTTTACGTCAGGACTATCCGGCTATGGCAAAGGATTTCCGCCATTGGTGTCATCAAACCAATCCTAAGCCAGGAGCAGCATGGATTTGGAGTGGATCAGAAGGAAAACGTATCATAAATTTGCTTACCCAGGATCCTGCCACTGGACATGGAGGCCATGCCGGACACGCCACCCTGCAACATGTGGGTCATGCGCTGAAAGAATTGAAAAAACTTATCCAGAAAGAAGATCTCACGTCGGTGGCACTTCCCAGATTAGCTACAGGGGTAGGCGGGCTGAATTGGGACGAGGTTAAGCCGTTGATTTACAACACCCTGGGGGATGTCAATGCCCATGTGTACGTGTATGCCACCTTCGTGAAAGGACAGGCTGCAGAAGAATAAACCTGAACTACACCTAAAACGCTATATTCATGAGTGCAACATCCACCCTTCCTTCTTTGCTTTACGGCCAATCCACCAGGCTATTGCGCTGGGCCATCGGAATAAACTACTTCTGGTTTGGCATATTGAAATTTTTCCATGGTCTGAGTCCTGCAGAAAACCTCGCCAAGGACACCATTCGGATTCTGACATTCGGGATGATCCCGGACGAAGTAAACCTTATCTTACTGGCCGTATGGGAGGTAGGCATCGGGGTGATCTTTTTAAGCGGGAGGTTTGTCAGATTTGGCGCCCAGGCGTCCATATTGCACATGGTTTTCACCTTTATGCCTCTTTTCTTTTTCCCGGAGGTGTCGTTTTCTCATGCGCCTTATGGATTTACCATTGTTGGCCAATACATTGTGAAGAATCTGGTGTTTTTGGCGGCACTTTTGATCATTTTAAAAGAGGAAAAACAGCCTTAATCTGCCTATCGTGAAGATACGACTTACCAAAATACTAACGTTTGAAATGGCACACGCCCTGCCGGGATACGACGGGGCGTGTCGCCATATTCATGGCCACTCCTTCAGATTGGAGGTATGTGTGCGGGGCATCCCGATAAAGGAAACCGGACACCCCAAAGATGGCATGGTGATGGACTTCAAACAATTGAAGGATCTGGTTCAATCTGCGTTTATTCAGTATTACGATCACGCCCTGGCGCTACCTGAAACCGTGAACGCCGGCGTGCTGGATGCTATGGAAGCCCATTTCGGCAAAGTAATTCGCCTGCCATTTCAACCCACCTGCGAAAACATGATCGGTTTGATCATTACATCCATACGACCGGCATTACCCTCCGGTATTGAACTCTGGAGCGTACGACTTTCTGAAACAGCCTCATCCTTTGCAGAATGGTATGCAACGGATGAGCAATAACCCATTATTCCGCTATGGCCACCCCTCATATTGAAGCATTACCGGGCGATATTGCCAGTACCATATTGATGCCCGGCGATCCCTTACGTGCCCAAAACATTGCAGAGGAGTTTCTAACTGAAGTTCGTTGCTTCAACAAGGTGCGCAAGATGTTGGGTTATACCGGCATCTATCAGGGGCGAAGTATTTCTGTGATGGGCAGTGGCATGGGTATGCCTTCTATGGGCATTTACTCCAGCGAGCTGATT
>JADZFI010000284.1 GCA_020850025.1 Saprospiraceae bacterium | reverse complement strand
TCACCAACATGCCGGGCGCGGTGCCGCGCACGTCGACGGCGGCGCTGACGCATGCCACACTGCCCTACATCCGGGCCCTCGCGGACAAGGGGATCGCAGCCGCGCTGAGCGCGGACCCTCACTTCAGGCGGGGCCTCAACGTGGCCGATGGCGAGATCCGCAGCGAGCCGGTGGCGCGCGCGCTGCAGCTGCCGTTGCGCTGGTACGGGATCATGAAGATCACCATTTTCCGGCACGTGGGCATCGTGTCGGGTACAGGCGTGGGCGGCGGCTCGCTGGTGTATGCTAATACGCTGCCCATTCCCAAAAAGGCGTTTTTCCAAACGGGCTCCTGGGCCAATCTGGCAGATTGGGAGCAGGAGCTGGCCCCGTACTACGATCGTGCCCGCCAAATGCTGGGCGCCACCCCCAATCCGCGCTTTTTCGATGGCGAGAAAGCCCTGGAGCAACTGGCATCAGAGATCGGGAAGGAAGGCTCGGTGCGCCCTACTCATGTGGCCATTTATTTTGACAAAACCGGAAAACCGCAGCCGGATCCGTACTTCGGAGGCAAAGGCCCGGAACGAAATGGTTGTATCTACTGCGGGGCCTGCATGACGGGCTGCCGCTATAATGCCAAAAACACGCTGGATAAAAACTACCTCTACCTGGCCCAGCAACTCGGCGCAGAAATCCTGGCCGAAAAAGAGGTGACCGACGTGCGCCCCATCGGCGCCCAGGACGGATCGGAAGGCTATGAGGTGACGTTCCGGGATGCCACCCGCTTTTTCAAATCGAGCCAAACGCTGCGTACCCGCGGCGTGGTATTTGCCGGCGGGGTGCTGGGCACCGTGTCGCTGCTGCTTAAACTCAAAAAGAGCAGTCTTCCCCGTTTGTCCGACATGGTGGGCAAACAGGTGCGCACCAACAACGAGAGCCTGATAGCGGTTACCCAACTCGAAGGCAATGCCGATCAATCCCAAGGCATCGCCATCGGCGCTATTCTGGACACCGATGAGCACAGCCATCTGGAACTTTGCCGGTATGGGTCCGGTTCAGGCGCCTGGCGACTCAGCTTCCTGCCTTTCGTGGAAGGCCCTAATGCCCTGGTGCGGTCGTTCAAAATGCTGGCAGACCTGCTACTGCACCCTCGCCAGTACTGGAAATACTTCCGGGTAAAAGACTGGGCCAAAAACTCGCAGGTGATGCTGTTTATGCAAACCCTCAACAGCACCGTTACCTTCACTCGCACCTGGTGGGGCGGCATGCGCACGGCTGTGGTAGGGGAGGAAAAGCCCACCGCTTTTATCCCCCGCGCCATTGAACTAGCCCGAAAATTTGAAAAAATCATGAAAGGCAAAGCCTTCGCCTTCGGACTCACCCCGCTTATGGGCATTCCCGGCACTGCCCACATCCTCGGCGGCGCAGTCATGGGCGACAGTCCCGAAACCGGGGTCATTGACGCTCAAAACCGGGTGTACGGTTACCAAAACATGCTGGTGTGCGATGGCTCCATGATCTCCGCCAACCCGGGTGTGAATCCGGCGCTGTCCATTACCGCTATTAGTGAAAAAGCTATGGAAACGGTGGGACGACGGCACGATGTACCCCGGAACTCCGTTCCGGGGCTGGGTATTTCAGCCGGCATTTTGAACAAGTAAAGTGAAGTCCGGTTGCCCGGAACGGAGTTTCGGGTTACAGCGTTCCCCACGCATCACTTGCCAGCTGCCGGGTCAAAGTCTCTATGTAATAGCTGCCGGCGGCGGGGTCGGATACGGCGTCGAGGGCACTTTCCATTTTGAGCAGATGCTGCACGTTGCGGGCGATGCGGCGGGAAAAAGTGGCCGGGTATTTCGCTCCGGCTTCGCGGCCGGCATCGTAGGGGAGTACGGTGAGCCGGGAAGCGCCGCCCTGCACGGCCGACATGGCCATGGTGGTGGCCCGGATCATGTTGGTGTAGAGCTCGTCGGTATAGGTTTCCGGCTGGTATTGTACGGAAATGGCAGGCAATTCAAGTGGAGCCTTCCAGGCTTGCAGCGCATTCAACCAAATCAGTTGGAGGGCACGCAAACGGGCAATTTCTACAAAATAGCTTTTGCCGATGGCGATGGAAAACTCCATGACGCGGGCAATTTCGGCCACAGAAAGTCCTTTTTCGCTGAGTTTGGTCAGGTAGGTGTTGGCGTGCTGCAGCGTATCCTTCAGAGGGGTATCTGCGGCGGAACTCACCCGGATGAGCTTGAATTGGGGAAATTTATCGCGGCAAAACTCGATCAGGTCGGCCAGATAGCGCCAGTCGACCACGCTGGATACCGGCACCGGATCGTAGGCCAGGCTTCCGCGCAGGGCGCTGGTGGCCAGGCCTTTTTGAGCGGCCAGGCTCTCCAGTTGTGCCAGAAAAATGCCCGGATTGGCATCCACCGCTTTGCCGGCAAAATGAAGCCCGATGAAATCCAGGTAAATGCCGTCCAGCATTTGGGCAAAGCCTGTGGCATCCAGCGGCGCATCCAGCACAAAACACAAGCCTTCAGCGCCACCTTCCAGGGCATCCAGTGC
The DNA here is from genome assembly GCA_020850025.1 of Saprospiraceae bacterium. Taxonomy (GTDB): domain Bacteria; phylum Bacteroidota; class Bacteroidia; order Chitinophagales; family Saprospiraceae; genus M3007. The sequence goes on along the minus strand of JADZFI010000284.1, from coordinate 1,566 downwards.
CTGCCGGTTGGCGCTTACCGGGGCGAAAACGCGTATTTCCTCGCAAATTTCCCAGGTATTGGGCGCCGCCGTCAATGCCGCCGGCGGCTCCTGGAAATCGTCGGCATGCACGAAAGGGGTTACCACGGCGCCGTCTGGCCGCGTCCACAGCAATTCTTCCATAGGACGACCCTTGAGGTCTTTGGCTATCTGATTCAGCCATTCGGCTTTAGAAACGGGCGGGAAATTGGATACCATTTTTTGGATGCCGCGGATTTGTTTGGAACGCGGATGACGCGGATTGCACGGATTTTGTTTGCTGCCTTCGGCAGCGATGCAAAGGTAGTGATTGCCATTGTTTTCCTGGCAATCCCGGGCACTCTCTTGGCGTACTCGCAGCATTCCTGCCTGGACTGTCAAATTTATCCATGCAATCCGCGTTATCCAAAAAAAAGAATCCGCGTCATCCGTGTCATCCGCGTTCCAAGAAATTTATCCGTGTCATCCGTGTTCCACAAAATCCACGGCATCCCAAACAGAGTTTAGAAATTGTATGAATAATCTCAAACTTTTTTCCCTCAAGCCTGTTTACCTTTGCGATTAAATCTAAATAAGTATATGAACCAACGCAAACTTATATATCTGGACAACAACGCTACCACTCCCTGCGATCCGCGTGTAGTGGAGGCGATGGTGCCCTATTTCTTTGAAAAACACGGTAATGCCGCCAGCCGGAGCCACCAGTATGGATGGGAAGCTGAAGATGCCGTGGACTATGCCCGCGAGCAAATTGCCAAGCTCCTGAATGTGGAGGACAAAGAAATCATCTTCACTTCCGGCGCCACGGAGAGCAATAACCTGGCACTGAAAGGTGTATTTGAGATGTATGCCAAAAAAGGCAACCACATCATCACGGCAGAAACCGAACACAAAGCCATTCTTGATACCTGCGGCCACCTGGAAAAACAGGGCGCAGAAGTTACTTACCTGAAAGTAAAAGAAGATGGCCTGATCGACCTGGCAGAACTGGAAGCGGCCATCAAGGCAAATACCATCCTGGTATCTATCATGTGGGCCAACAACGAGACCGGCGTGATCCAGCCTATGCAGGAAATCGCTAAAATCTGTGAAAAACACGGCGTATTGTTCCACTCCGATGCAACACAGGCAGTGGGCAAAATCCCAACGCATCCGCGCGAACTGGGCGTACACCTCATGTCGTTCACCGCACACAAAATGTACGGCCCAAAAGGTGTAGGCGCTTTGTACGTGAGTCGCAAAAACCCTCGGGTTAAAGTAACCGCCCAGATGGACGGTGGCGGCCACGAACGCGGCATGCGTTCCGGCACCCTGAACGTTCCGGGCATTGTGGGCTTCGGCAAGGCTGCTGAAATTGCCCGCGAAGAAATGCAACAGGATGCAGAACGCCTGAGCAAACTGCGCGATCACCTGGAATCAGAACTCACGAAAATGGAAGAAACCAAGGTGAACGGCAATGTAAACAGCCGTATGCCGCACGTTTCCAATATCTCCTTCAAACACGTGGAAGGCGAAGGTCTGATGATGACTTTCAACCAGAACATTGGG
>JADZFI010000283.1 GCA_020850025.1 Saprospiraceae bacterium | reverse complement strand
TCCATCGTCTTATCAAATAAAAAACGCCCGGCGCACATATTGCGCCGGACGCCAGGTTGCATTGTATGAACTCGGAAAGTGTTTATTTCTTGTTCACATCATTAAAAACGGGCATTTTACTCATGTTTTCATGGCTCATTTTATGTCCGCCAAAGCGGTAGGCCACGCCAATATTGACGGAGTAATCGGCAAAAGCAGCATCGCCATTTCTTGGAATACCGTTGGCGTCGTTGCCGCCTGCAATATCAGCTACGCTGCGGGTGCGCTTGCGGTACAGGGCATAAGGCACATTGGCTGAAAAAATAAAATTGCCGCGCTGGAAGGCCACTCCCGGTTCTACGGAAATGATAAAGCCCGGCCGGCGGAAGCCTTCGCTGCCGCCAATAAGATCCTTGGCAGGAATACCCTCTGCCCGTACACCCAGACCAACGGCAATACCCTGAGCAGGCAACAGGCTATAGTTCAAGCCCAAACGCACCACAAACTGATCGGCAACGGAATGAAATGCAGTGATGGAGTCCACTTTGGTAGAATTCGCATTCAGCACCCGGTTCACGGTATTGTTGGTTTCACGCGGATTCGACATGTAGAATCCATTGAAATACAGTGCGCCACGATCGAATACCTGTGCATATCCCTGCATTTCCAGGCTGATACCCACGCCACCGTCGCCCAACTGGATGGATTGATCTACGGCCTTAACAATGATGGAGTCGCTGCCATCGGTGCTTTTACGCTTGTGGAATTCATCTTGTACGTTTGAGTTTCCGGTAGGCAGTTTGATGCCCAGCCCAACCGCCAGATTTTGCTTGTGGTGTTTGGCCGGATCCAGCACCCAAAAGGAAGCAGACAAGCGGAGATCGCCTATGCCCTGAGCGCCAGTATGAAAGCGCTTCTGCTCGGGATTGGTCGATTTGGAATTGCCGTAGTGCTCATAAAGGGAAGAGCGATCATAATAGATCAATGGAAGGTTGGCAGAAACGCTCAAACGGTGACTGATGCCATAAGAAAGGCCCAGGTCCAGGGAATGTGCGTCGTTGATCACTTCAGTATGGTTCTCAAGCCGTTCTTTCTGTTCAGTATCACTTTTGAAATGGCGAAATGATTGAAAATAACGGTAACCGGCACTGGCCTGAAACTGGCCCTTGCCCAACAGGATGGAGCTGGAAGAGGTTCCGGAGCATCCGCCCATCGGACGAATGGCCACACAGCCCTGAGCATTGGCGGTTTGAGAAAGCATCAATGCAGATGCAACAAAGGCGAGAAGGGTAAATATTTTTTTCATGAGCACAGAAGGATTTTATGAATGAACACTGCAAAGGTGCAGGCCTTCTGTGTATAAGCCCCTTAGAATCTCCTTAGAATACGGTGGACGGCTTACGGCTTACGGCTTACGGTAGACGGCCTACGGCTTAGTCCCGTCCACCGTAAGCCGTAAGCCGTCCACCGTAAGCCGTCTACCGTCTACCGTAACAACGTCACATCCCCGCTTTCGCGGACCGATTTTCCGCCACATTCATAATCCAGTATCCAGACGTACACATCGGAAGGAGCCGGCTCGTCGCCGATTTTTCCGTTCCATTGGGCGCTGTTGCCGGAGCCTTCGTACACTTTTTGCCCCCAGCGATTGAATACCAGCAGCGTGCGGATCACCTCCGCGCCTTCACTGGGCACCACCCTGAACAGATCGTTAGAGCCGTCGCCGTTAGGGGTGAATGCGTTGGGAATGAATACCCTTTCTTCATCGCATACCAGCACGCGGTACTCAACAGAATCCCGGCAACCATTGCCATCGGTCACCACCAGAATGAAAGTGGTGGAGGTGTCCGGCGAGGCGGTTGGGTCTGGGCAGTCGCTGCAATTCAATACTTCGGGATCAAACGGGATCCATTCATAAGTAGCATAGTTGTCGGGTGTGTTGATCACGGTGCTGTCGCCCACATTGATCACAAGCGGTTCTTCCTGCTCCGGCGCCTGGGGATTGGCTTGTTCAAAAACATTCACACAGGTAGTTACTTCACAGCCAGTTACCGGATGGGTTTCCGTTCTGCAAATCCTTCCTGAAGTGGTAAACACACTATCGAATACCTCCGTTGAGCCGCCTTCGCAGAAAACCTCCGTTTCTTCAATATTGGAGGGAACCACTACTAACTCCTGAGTAATGATGCTATCGCAGCCATTGGCCTGAACCAGTTCCAGCGTATAAATGCCCGGCTCGTCTGTCACCTGACCGAGTATCGGCACCGGCACACCCTCGCAAGTGGTGAGGTCAGGAAGGGTAATTCGGTCGGCCGGAAATACGGTTACGGCCACGGTTCCTGTGCCCGTGCAACCGCCGGAGAAAGTAACGGTAACGCTGTAGTTGGCACTATTCTGAGGCTGAACCACCTGCGTTTGCTGGTTGGCATTGGAAATGCCCGGCCCGGTCCAGCTATAGGCCGTGCCGCCGGGAGTGGCTTCCAGGGTGGCCGGTTCACCTTCACAAATGCTCAGATTTTGGGTTTCAATGCCGAAATCGCCGCCAAACTGAATCTCAAACCGGCGCTCAATGGTGCAGCTGCCGGCTTTTTCTTCCAAAATCAGGGTAACAAGTTCGCCAGGCGTAACTTCCGGCCCAGGGGTGTACACGGCATTGGCACAACTTGTACAACTCAATCCATTGGGTGTCAGCCAGGTATAGGTGCTGCCTGCCGTTTCAGGAGTGCCCACATTAACGTCCTGCAGGGTACACAAACCGATTCCCTGCGTCACCACCTGATTGCCATTGAGCGGGAATACCTGGTCAGCGCAGGCACAGTTCGGGTCGGCAGGAATAAGGGCCAGCAAACTGCAAAATGCCGATGCCGGCAGGTTGCCAAGACTCCCCGAAACAGCCGCTACCGCGCCGGGCGCCAGGGCGCCGTTTACCGTAAGTTCCGTGATTTTCGGCTCTCCGGGGTCTACCTGTCCGTTTCCGTTCAAATCCTGATAGATCTGCACCAACGGATTGGTAGCGGTGGTAACACCGGCGTTTTCAACCACCGCCGTAAAAGTAGCCTGGTTGCCTTGTTGGTTCAGCTGGAAATTGCTGAACTGAAGCTCCGGATTTTGCGGGTTCAGGTTTAACAGCGCTTCTCCTGTTGCCACATAGATATCGCAAAGTTGGTTACTGGAAGGGCAGAAGACTTCCGTTTTTTCACGGGTTTGCAGGATCACAAATTTATCCGCACAACTGCCCGGATCAAGGTATTGAATGTCAAAACCAAATGTAAGCACGCTGCCGGCCCCGAGGGTCACAGGCAGTGGAAGTTGCAATTGCTGTCCGGATACTACCGGCGGACCGGCGGGCGCATTCAGGCCGGCTGAATAGGAGCCTGGAACATAGGAGGTTCCCTCCGGCAAAAGAATATAAATACTATCGCCGCTCATCGGGCTGCCGTTGAGTGCAATGGTGGCCGTGAGCCTCTCCGGATCATCGCAACTGATCAGTCCGGGCTGAGTGGCAAATTGCAGGTTGGAGTTGGCCGTGGCGCCGGGTTCCACGCCTTCAATACCGATGGGTTCGCCGGGTTTGCGCAAGATATTGGAGTTGATGCCACAAGCCTGAACCGACTCCGCTCCGTAAACGGGCTGGGCATTGGCCACTGCGCCACATTCCGCCAATACCCTGAAGCGGATGCGCAGGGCGTTCAGCGGACTCTGGTCGGCGGTGATGAGGCCGTTTTGCGCCAGTGTATTGGAGGCAGCTTCGGGGTCGAATTGCCAAACATTGCCTGGCAGCAGCACCGGATCCGGCATGTTCACAAAAGCGCCGCCGGCCGGATAGGAAAGTTGGGTGCTCCCGGGTTGAATACGTATGCCCGGCGGCAATTTGATGCTTGGCCGGATGTTAAAGGCTGTGCCGTCGTTGGCGTTTAGTACCTCAAATTCAAAAAAGGCGGAGGGAGAGCACATCGGAATATCTTCCGGCTGGTTGATGATCACCAGTTCCAGTTCCGGCGGCTGCGGCCGCAATGCTATGGTCTTAACAAAAGAACCACAGGCGTCGTTGTTGGCATTGAACACCGGATCGCAATCCCAGCCGAAACGGATGGTGAGCGTTGCCGGCCGACAACTCAGGTTGCGCCCGACCAGACGGAAGGCCGGCTGTCCGAAGCTCAGCAAATCTCCAAGTTGATAAACACCGCCAATTTGTGGCACCGGCGTCTGCGATGGCATTAGCAACAATTGCAAGCCCGCCAGATTGCCGTCGGTTTCAATGCTCAGCCAGGTATTGGGCGCCGTAACACTGGCATTGTTCCTCAGGAAAAAGTCTACCTGAAGGTCATCTGACGGCAGAAAAACAGTATTGCTCTGAGTAAACAACTCAAGTTCCGGACTGCCGCTTGTGTAGCCGTTTGGATTGACAATGAAATAGTTGAATACTTCCGGATCGTGGAAGCATTTGCTGGCATACCGAAGGCCCAGCACCGTACGCCCGAATTGTGTGCCATCATAGCCACAGGTAGTGTCGAACCGGGTGCTGATCTCGAAATTATACCCTTCATCCAGCAAATCGGTAAAGAAGGGCGTCAGGTTCAGCGAAAGGGAGTCGCCTCCAAACCCCGGCGTAATCGGGGTGACGCCAAACAGTTGCACATTATCCTGCAAACGCAGGTAGTTCAGCCTGGATTCCACTAATGCCACAGAGGTGGGCAGCGAATAAGTATATTGGGTGACGGTGGATAATCGCCGCACTTCAAAGGGGAACATATTGGCCCGGGCAATGCGCATATTGTACCGGAATGGCGATATTTCGGTGCTTTGCGCACAGGGCTCAATGCGATGTGCATTGGGGTCTATAGATTCCAGATAACCGGAAAACTGGCCAAGCGCTTTTTCAGTGCAGAAATTCGACAGTTTCCAGGAATAGGTTTTATCGGTATCGCAAATGGAATTCCGGAAATTGATCAGCGGCGGGGAATTGGCGCCTAAGGGTGTAAAGTTGTTTTCAAACTTGAAATCGGCCGTGAAAATCAGGGAATCACCCTCCGACAGGGCAAAACCCTGCGGCAAACACACCAGAGTATCCAGACCAATATTGAACTGGTGGAACATATTGCTGCCCACATCAACAATCTGGGGCGGACGACTATTAGGCTCTGCCACCTGACTACTGTGCTGGTCCGAACGGATTTGCGGAAGATCTAAGGGGCAAACATACTGCTGCCCACCGGCTGTTTTGATGCGTATTTGCGCCCCCACGAAACTGGTGGTATCGTAGTTGGCAAACAGGAGCTTGCCGGCGCCAATATCGTATTCATCGCCGTCCAGGGTGTCGAAATCGCTGAGCCAGGATTCCAGGAACAGGCGGAAATTCAGTCCCGTTACAGTTCCCTCGCTCACAAAAGCCCGCAACTCTGTGCGCAAGGTATCGCCCACCAGAAAACGGTCGCGGCGCACGCCGGGAGCATTGGCGAGGTTGAGATTATCGGCCTTGCGATCGTCGTTGTTATCCTGAACCCCGTAATTGGTGCGGTAGGAATCAAAATCCAGCACCAGACTATTGTTGCCACCGCCAATTCCGCCACCACCGCCGCCACCTCCTCCGGTAGTGTCGCATTGATTATCCACTACCAGAATAAATTCATCGCAGTAGGTAATGGCGCAGTTGATGGGGTCGTTGGGTGTCACCGAAACCATGGACAAGGCATTGAGCTTCAACCTACAGCCGCCACAATCAGTAGGCGGAGGAAAAACGGTGTAATCCAACCCGCGTGGCGGTACATTGGCCACATCCGATTCGCAGGGCATGTTTTGTTCGCAGTGATAGCGCAGGCAAAAATCCGAACTCACCGAATCCTGGCTGAAGGGCAGGTCAAATACCATTCTGACGGTGCTGGAGCCATCGCCATTGTTCACTATTCCGGAACTCAAGGGGCTCTGCCCGTCGAGCGTAAAGGGGCAGTCGGGGTCCCAGTCGAAACCTAAAGGGATCTCAAATTGTACCTGCAAATACCCGGTATCCTGGATTAAACGGCCGGATTTCACCCAATACTTGAGCGAATAAGTTTCCCCATCCTGCAGGCAGTTTTCCAGATTGTAAATGGTTCCGGCCCTGACGTTCAGGAAGGCGGTGTCCGGAAACATATCGAATCTGGAGCCAACCGGTACGTTGGGCGGACAAGCCTTAAAGTAATTGTACCCCACCCGCATGCGCGGGAGGAGTCCGCCGCAAACCGGCTCACAATAGTAGGTGCTGAACTGCAGTCGTACCGTATCTCCGGGTAAGATCTCCGGCACGCTCACCAGTACGTCGAGGGAGTAATTGGGATTGTTGCACGAATTTAAAACGGTTGGTAAGCTGTTTATGGCCGAAAGCGATTGCCAGCCAGAGCCGTTGTTCCACTGGAAGGAATTTTGGTCGATGGCATGGATGGCGGTGTCTAAGGTGTACGGATTTACCAATACATTGACAGCAGGCAGTTCTCCATTGTTGATGATCAGGATTTCCTGAACGGCAGGGATGCCGCCGCACTGACTAGTTGGCGCGGCGTAAATCGGCTCAAAAGAAAGGTTGGGATTTTGTGTGGTGGGTAAAATGGTAATGAGTCCGGAAATACTGTCCTGCTGGCAACTGCTGTTGTTGCATCCCCAGCCAATGATGATCAGCGATTGGTTGGTGAACGTTGGTATCCCGCAATCTTCAATGGTGACCTTTTCCACCAGCGTTATTTCTTCGTTGAAATCCAGGAAGTTGTCGCCATTGCCTACAGAGGCGAAAAAGCTGCCCGGCACCTCTGCACTGAAGAGGGTAGGCACGTTGGTCTGATTGATACCCCCTTCGAGCGATATGCTGATGCCCGGAAAATGCGCATCTGTGAAACGCAGCGACTGGATGGGGCCGGTTCGGGTGTTTTTGAGGGTAATGCTGCGCATGATCACATCGCCCTTGGTGGCCGTGGTAGCGGGCGGAGAGATGTTGGAGATATTGACAAAGCCTGTTTCCACCGGATACAGGTTGGAAATAGACTGTACGCTGCCGCCGGCATAGGTGGCAACGATAGTGTTGGAAAACAGTTGCTGGTTATTGATGGCATCCACCAGCGCGCAACTTGCCGTTACACTCAGTGTGAAACTGGCGGAGCCGCCGCCAGCCAGATCTGCCAGGGTGAAAACCGGCGCATTCAGATTGGAGATATTACTTTCAGTAGCCCCGGTCACTGTGCCCGGCAGGTAGGTAATGCCGGCAGGGAAGTTGATAATGGTATTCAGGTTGGTAGCTGCAGGTCCGGCGCCGTTTTGCAGGGTGATGGTTATCTGATCATTGCCACAAACGTATAATCCGTCCGGATTCTGGGTAGAAATAACCAGGTTTTGCGCAAATAATCCAGTTGCAAAACACCATAAGGTTAAGGCGAGTGAAAGTTGTTTCATTCTGACTGAAGTAGTTGTGTATGTTTTTACCGGCCACCAATGTAAGCATGGCTCCTGCAACGGTGCAGCGCAAACTGGTTAAATGACGTCCAGTTGCCTTCATTGTACCTGTACTTCTTTTTCATGACGCCAAATACCGGAAAAAGGATGGGTGCATCCGTCAACTTAACGCTACAGCAATCAAATTTAATGGATGATATCTGATTACACTTGAAATTTTTCAGCAGACCCCTTGCAAATCCGATTGAAATGTGGTTAATTTTGATGACAGAATTGTTTCACCCTTAGCCCCCAAGGAAAAATGCCAAATGAATCCGCACGAGGTTCCCTGCCTCCGCCTGTTAATTCCGTTCGTCGCCGGTTTGGGTCTCGCCAACTGGCTGGATGCGCCGGTTACAAGCTTGCAGACTGTCTTGTTTGTCTGGTTTGCCCTGGGTGTTCTGCTTTCCCTCAGGGCATTTTCCTACCGTTGGAGATGGCTCTATGGCGTTTACCTGCATTTGCTGCTCCTGGCCTTCGGGTATCATCATTTTATCCGACATCATGAACTGCGGCAGGAACATCATTTCAGGGCGCAATTGAACACCGGCCGGCAATGGATAGGCGTTGTTTACGAAGCGCCTTCCCAGGGGAAAAAGGTGAAAGTGCCGGTCAGGATAGAAGCCCTGTGTTTGGCCGGTTCCGACACCCTTCAAACCGCGAGCGGCAACATGATGCTGTTGCTGGAGCCCGGACCCTGTGCCGATAGTCTGCGTTATGGCAATCGGATCCTGTTCCAGGCCAGTCCTGCACCGACGGAGGGCCCCAAAAACCCGGAAGCGTTCGACTATCGCCGGTATCTTCATTATAAGAACATTCATTATCAGGCGTTTGTAAAACCAGATTCCCTTCGGCTGCTGGCCTCGCATCAGGGTTGGGCGGCCTGGGAAACCGCTTACAGCGCCCGGAGTCGGCTACTGGGCATATTGCAGCGATATTTTCCGGAAACAACAGAATATGCAGTGGCCTGCGCCTTGCTGGTGGGGTACACGGAAGATCTTTCCGACGAACTCCGCACCGCTTACGCAGAAACAGGCTCCATGCACGCCCTGGCAGTATCTGGCACCCATATCGGGATGTTGTATGTGGGGCTGATGTTCCTCGTTGGCCGACTCCAACTGCGCGGAAATGGCGGGCGGGCCATAGAAACCGGGTTGATACTTGCCGCCATTTGGGCTTTTACCCTGCTCACCGGGGCCACGGCATCGGTGCTCCGGGCATCGGTGATGTTCAGTGTGTATTTATTCGGCCGGCTCCTTTGGCGGGAAGCTTCAGCCTGGAATGTGCTGGCAGCCTCGGCCCTGCTGTTGCTGTTGTACAACCCGTATTTGTTGTTCGATGTGGGTTTTCAGCTTTCCTACTCAGCCGTGGCGGGCATGGTGTTTTTTTATCCGAGGTTTTACAAAATGTTTCCACCCATGTCGCGCTGGCTCGACGAGCCCCTGAAGGTGCTGCTGGTGGGCGTATCGGCGCAATTGGGCACCCTGCCGCTTACGCTGTATTATTTTCATCAGTTTCCGGTGTACTTCTGGTTGTCGGGCTGGGTGGTGGTACTGGTGGGCGCTGTTTTTCTCTGGGGAGGTGCTCTGCTGGTGCTGCTGGACGCATTGTCTGACCAACTGGCGCAAGCGCTTGGATTTTTGCTGAATTACATGCTCTGGGGCATGAACAAGGCCATTTTCTGGATTCAGGAGCTTCCGGGCGCTGTGGTGCGCGACATCTGGGTGCCCAACTGGTTTTTACCCCTGATCTTCCTGGGGCTGGCATTTGGAGGCGCAGCTTTGGCTACCCGCCGGGGCAAATGGCTGATGGGCCTGGCGGGGGTGTTGATCCTTTGGGGAGTGCAACAGAGCGTGGCTACCTGGCAACATCAACGCCAGGCGCAGCTGGTGGTGTACCATGTCAGAAACGGTCGCCTGGTGGATATTATGGACGGGGAGCAACTGATAACAATTTCAAGCCAGCTCAATGAAAAACAGGAAAACTACGCAGCGCAGGCCTACCGTACTGCCTGTGGCGTGCGCAAGGGAATCCGGCTTTCTCCGTCCGACAGCCTGGAATACGAAGGCCGACACCTGTTCGTCCGCGGGCCTTATGTGCAGTTCCATGATATTCGCCTGGTATTTATAGACACCCTTCATCCCGTGCCCATCGTCAGAACTGATGTGGGTATTTTGTCGCAAAGTGCCAGAAAGGCCCATATCGGCGGTCTTTTTGAGCTGGCCATTTTCGATGCCACCAATTCCAGGAGTCAGTCAAACCGTTGGCAGGAGGCCTGTGTCCGGCTGGACAAGCCCTGGTATGATATCAGACAAAATGGAGCATGGTTGCTCAAACATTTTCATCACTAAACGCTACATATTACCCATGAAAACCCAATGGTTCAACTATCTGCGATTTACCCGTTCTGAACGGCATGGAACACTGGCACTGTTTGTATTGGCCGCGGCTACCCTGTGTATGCCGGCCATGCTGCGCCTGTATGCACCGGATCGCGGGGCTACAGACTTTTCAGCCTTTAAGGCAGAGCTAGAGGCTTCCGAAAAGGCCGGGCCGCCCGCAATGACTCCACAAGGACTTTTTTACTTCGATCCCAATACAGCCACTGAATCGGACTTTGTTCAGCTTGGGCTGACGCAAAAGCAGGCAGTCACCATCCTAAAATACCGAAATAAGGGCGGGGCCTTTCGGCAGCCTGAAGATTTTGGAAAAATATGGGGCCTGCCTGAGGAAACATTCCACCGATTGCGCCCCTGGATACAGATAGGCATGAATGAAGCCGCAGAGAAGGAGCCAGCAGCCACTCTAAAGGAGCCCGCACCGGCCGATTTAGTTGCTTTTGATCCGAATACCGTGAGCGAAGCGGAGCTTTTCAGGCTGGGGCTGCCCTCCGCCAGCGTGAAAAGCATACTGAATTACCGTGTCAAAGGCGGCAAGTTCAGAAAACCGGAAGACCTTAAAAAGATGTACGCCCTGAGCGCTGAGGATTTTGATCGGATCATTCCCTTTGCACAATTCCCGCTCGATGAATCCTTCGTTGCCCTGCCAAAGATGACCAAAGAGGTGGTCGCCCCCGTAGCCATGGATATCAATATGGCAGGGGAGGAGCAGTTAAAAACTTTGCCAGGTATCGGAGCCGTGCGCGCAAAACAACTGGTGCAATATCGGGAGAAGTTGGGTGGGTTCCAATCTCTGGAACAGGTAGCCGAGATGCGCAGTTTGCCTGATTCTGTTTTTCAGCAAATTCGGCCCTGGCTCAGGGTAGGCATTGCCGGGGTTAGAAAAATCAACCTGAACACGGCTACGGTGGCGGAGCTG
>JADZFI010000282.1 GCA_020850025.1 Saprospiraceae bacterium | reverse complement strand
GACATTTTGGTTTCAGACCTGTAAGGTTTCCAAAAACCTTGCAGGTCTGAAACCAAAATGTCCAGCAGTGTGTGGCAGTTGTCAACTTAACACAAACTTCACACAGGTTTAAATTCAAGGTTACAATGCCGGCGGACTTTTGCGGCAAATTCTGTATCCTTTCATGAAGAAAACATTCAACACCGGCATTCTTGCCCTGCTCATTTTCCTTCCCACCCTTCTTTTCGCCCAAAACGGCACCATTGCCGGTAAAGTCATTGACGCCATATCAGCAGAAGCCCTTATCGGGGTATCTGTACGCCTGGAAAACGGCGGCGGCGCCATCACTGATCTGGACGGCAATTTCCGTATTGCCAATGTAACTCCTGGCAAACACAAAGTTTCCCTGCAGTATACCGGTTATGCTCCCAAAACAGTGGAGGATATAGAGGTTAAAGCAGGCGAAGTGTCTACCGTCGACATCGTTTTGGAAGAACCCGCCGGCCAAACCCTTTCCGAAGTGGTGGTGGTAGCCAAAGCCAGAAAAGAAAGCACCAGTGCACTCACCATTTTCCAGAAAACCAGCATCGCCATAGCAGATGGCATCAGCTCTGAAACCATCCGCCGCACTCCAGACCGTACTACCGGTGATGTAATTCGTCGGGTGAGCGGCGCCAGTATTCAGGACAATAAATTTGCCGTGATTCGCGGTTTGAACGACCGTTACAATGTAGCCATGCTCAATGGCGCACTGCTCCCAAGCACGGAGGCCGACCGCAAAGCATTCTCTTTCGATCTCTTCCCTTCCTCCATGATCGACAACCTGGTGGTGATGAAAACAGCCAGTGCTGATCTTCCTGGCGATTTTGCCGGCGGGGCCATTATTGTTAACACCAAGGATATTCCGGAAAACAACTTCCTGAGTGTAAACGTCAGCGCAGGGGTGAATAACATCACTACCTTTAAACCACACATGAGTGCCAGCAGTGGCAACACCGACTGGCTGGGCACTGACGACGGTGGCCGGGCATTGCCTGGGTCATTCCCCACCACGGCCGAATACAATGCAGCCGTGCCTGCCGAAAAAGTGCGCTATTCCCAGATGCTGCCCAACGACTGGGCCATTACCGAAAAAGGAAGCGCCGCCCCTAACACCTCTGTTCAAATAACCAGCGGCCTGGTCACAAAGTCGGATAAAAAAGTGCAGTTCGGCTCTACGATTGCCCTTTCTTATTCCAACCAGAATCGTATTCAGGACGCAGAGCGCAATCGCTTCGACCTCCAGCGTCAGTTGGTGAATTACCGCGACAAACAATTCAGAAACAATGTATTGTGGGGGGCCTTGATGAACTCCGCATTGAAAATCGGTAATACCCAGAAGCTCATCTTTCAAGCCTCTTATACGACCAACACCAATAACAGCATCAACAGTCGCGAAGGCAGCGATTTCGACCGTGAGCAATACATTCGCTTCACAGCGGTTGAGTTCACTGAAAACCACCTGCTCACAACGCGGGTGGGCGGCGAACACCTGCTCACACCCGGTGGCATCAAACTTACCTGGGGTGGCGGATACAATCGCAGCACAAGAGATATCCCGTCTCTGCGGCGTATGACCTATGCCAAGAATTTCGACTCTGAGGAAGGCGATCCCTACTACGCTGTTATCCAGCCCGGATCCGCTAACCTGAACCTGGGTGGTCGTTTTTACTCTGATTTGGCAGAAAATACCCTGAGCGGTAACCTGGATTTGAATATTCCGTTCCGTTTCCTGGGCGAAAAACAGATCATTAAAGTAGGCGGACTCTATCAGCAGCGCGACCGCGAATTCAATGCCCGCGTGTTGGGCTACACGGCTACCGGCTACCCGGCCTCCCTGTTCGTGCTTCCACAAGACCAGATCTTCAATCCGGAAAACATTAAATCGTCCAACGGATTCATCATCAGCGATATTACCAATCCCAGCGATGCCTACACAGCCACAGCTGCCCTGACGGCAGGCTATGCACTGGCCGATCTGAAACTGTTTGAAAAACTCCGCTTCTCTGCCGGTCTGCGTATGGAAAACTACGATATGCAGGTGAACAGCTTCTACTTCGGCGGACAGGAGGTGAATTCCGTTCTGAAAAACGCGGACCTGCTGCCTTCTGCCAACCTCACCTACGCTTTGAACGAACAGCATCAGTTGCGCCTCTCGGCCTCCAAGACCCTGAGCCGTCCGGAATTCCGCGAGTTGTCGCCCTTCGCTTTCTACGATTACGAGGAAGAAGCTTCTGTGCAGGGAAATCCGAATCTGGTTCGCGGTACCATTGCCAACTACGACATCCGTTATGAATGGTACCCTGGTCAGAATCAGTTGTTCAGCGTTAGTTTGTTCTACAAAGACTTCATCAACCCGATTGAACGCAACTTCAGCTCCACCGGTGGCGGAACTGCCAGCTTCGGTTATCAGAACGTAGCCAGCGCACAGAACTACGGCGTAGAAGTGGAAGGCCGTAAAAACCTCGATTTCTTCGGAGTCTGGGGCGAAAACCTGCTGGTGTTTACCAATGTAGCATTCATCGGTTCTACCATTGATCTTACCAATGTGGATGCCTACGACCCTCGTCGTGCACTACAGGGCCAATCGCCGTACATCGTAAACTCAGGCCTTACCGCCAACTGGCCAAAATGGGATCTCAGCACTACCCTGGCCTACAACATCATCGGCGACCGTGTAGCCTATGTGGGTACCGACAACTTTGCCGACATCTACGAACGTCACCGCAATCTGCTGGATTTCTCTGTCAGCAAAAGACTGGGACGCAATGGTGAAGTAAAACTCACCTGGGGCGATATACTGCGCACCGACTTTGTGTACTACCAGGACAACAATGCCTCCCACAAATACGAGCCTGAAGTGGATAACCTCATGCAGCGCCGAAACTTCGGCAGCACGATCACTCTTGGGCTGGGATATAAGTTTTAAAGTGTTTGAGTGTTAGAGTGTTCGAGTTGGCACTCGGCCGGGCATTGGTTGTGCTTTAGTGTCGGGGTGACTGCAGTCACCCCGACACT
>JADZFI010000281.1 GCA_020850025.1 Saprospiraceae bacterium | reverse complement strand
CGCATTATGGCCTGAGAAGCTTCGACTCTCTGTCCAGCACCTGCACACTGGTGTATTTTGACAATCTGGGACGCGGCAAATCGGACACCGCCAAGGACGTGCGCGAATACACCCTGGAACGCGACATCGAAGATCTGGAAGGACTGCGCAAGGCCATGGGCTTTGGAAAAATCAATGTGCTCGGACATTCCTACGGCGGACTGGTGGCGCAAGGGTATGCCATCAAATACCCGCAGAACGTGAAGCACCTCATCCTGGCCAACACCTTTCACAGCTATGTGATGTGGCAGGAAAACGACGATAATTCCAACCGGGAAATTCGCGTCAACTACCCGGAAGTGTGGGACACGCTCATGAAAGTGCGGGAACGCGGGGTGATATCAAGCGATCCGATCCACCAGGAGATCTACGGGAAGGTGCCCTACGGCTTTTTGTACGCCTACAATCCCACTAACTTCCGTTCCCGGGGCCGGAAGCCCTATCCCAACCCATTTAACCCAAAGGTGTACTACCAGATGGTGGGTAAAGACGGCGATTTCATCGTGGGCAACGACATCGGGAATTTCGACTTCCGCAAGGATCTGAAAAACCTGACCATGCCCATCCTCATTATTGCCGGCCGGTACGACCGCGTTGCGGTGCCCTGGATGCAGGTGAAGTATAAAACTTATTGTCCGCAGGCTCAGTTCGAGATGTTTGAATTCAGCGGACATAACCCTCAGGTGGAAGAGCCCGCCAAGGAGTTTGCCATCATCCGGGCGTTTTTAGCCAGGTAGCGGGAGATTATTTTCGCGACGCCAACTGTAGCACTACTATGCCTCAGCTCTTTCAATTCATTCTATACGTGACCGATCAGGAGCGCAGCAGGGACTTTTACCGGCAGCATTTCCGGCGCGACCCGGATCTGGATGTGCCGGGGATGACCGAGTTTGTGCTTACCGACTCCTGTAAACTGGGCCTGATGCCCAATCAGGGAATTGCCCGAATTTTGGATAGCCATCTGCCACATCCGGATACAGGAACCGGCATCCCAAGATGTGAACTGTATTGGTATGTAGAAAATGTTCAACAGGAATATCAACATGCGCTGGCAACTGGCGCCCAACACATAAGCGGGGTTGCCGACCGCGATTGGGGCGACCGGGTGGCGTACGTTGCCGATCCGGACGGACACGTGTTGGCTTTTGCTGAAAAAATCGAGTCCTGACCATGTCTGCATCCCTTCAAAGGCATCTGAATAACAACACCATTCTGGCATCATGCTTTTTTCCTGGTTCAAACGCCGGCCTTCCCCATCCCTCACCTTTCACTCGGGGCAATATGAGCATTATACAGGCAGTTTTTACCGGGGCAACTATGTTTGGAGCGGCGCTATGAATCTTTGCTGGGCGGAACTATGCGGCTCGGTAATTCATGCCCCTCTTACACTCCGCACCGATGATCCGGTGGCCCGGAAAATGGTGGAGGCCTTCAATCACCCGGTTTGTACCACAGCGGATCTGGATGAGCCCAGTTATTATGTAAAAGCCGGCCATTGCCGTATTTTGCTGGAAGACCGGATCAATAACAAATTCCCCGACGAGCTTCCCGGCCCGGGCGCGGATGTTACCATTCTATACTCCGAAAAAGATCCGCTTTGGGAAACCCTTGATTACGACGACCATTCCTATTTCATCTACATGACCGTGGAAAAAGTGGAACTCCCGGAAGGGGCAGACCGAGATGAGGCTACGGTGTATGTGGCCTTGGCGTATTAAAAAGAATTGCCGGGGTTCGAAACGATAATCGACATATAGGTTTCAACTTTGTAAGGTTTGGGAAGCCTGTGTTATGTAACCGATCCGGGCAATATGTTCAAAGCTGACTTAAAGCTATGATTCAATACCACAACAAATACTTTCGTCCGGTTCAGAATACAGAAAACGGCGAAACTTCCTCCGACACCATTTTTCATTATCAGCAGCATGATAATATCCTCACCTCCACCTATCAGGGGGGACGTATTCTACAGGGTCATCTGATCGGTCTGGTGGATGAACAGGGGCATATTCGTATGCACTATCATCAGGTAAACGACCGGATGGAGATCATGACCGGCATCTGCCATTCAATACCGGAAATATTGCCTGACGGCAGGATTCGTCTGCATGAATCGTGGCAATGGACCTCCGGGGATGGTTCGGAAGGCCATTCTGTGATAGAGGAAGTGGTGTTTCAGGAGTGAAAACAAAAACAATCATATACCATGAAAAAAGTATTGCTGTTTGGCGCAACTGATCATTAACAGCCTGATTCACTCCCCTATCATCAAATTCAACGCCCGTAGCATCTCCTCGTCCTGCCCACGCCAATACCAGGAATAAGGGGAGAGCCATAGATATTCACAGGGTGCCAGCGCCTTGAAAAGCGCTTTTTCAAGGCGCAGCAAGTCCTCTTTTTGTTTCCCCAGTGCGTTGTAAATACTGCGGCTCAAATCCTGAAGTTCGCTGCGGGTGAGGTCGGCAGGTCGCCTGATACGGAGTTGCATCAAGCGATAACTAGGATAATCCTTTCTGATCAAATCGTACAGAGAGCCATACCAGGCACTGCGATATGGTACCTGATTGCGATACGTCCGGTAGAGATATTGATCCACTTCAGCTTGATTTTCCTGAACGAATTGGCGCCAGGCCTCCCGAAGCGCGGTAATTTGTGCGCGTTCCTCCCGGCTGAGCTGTTTCCATACCTTATGCCTCCATTTACTAAGCTGGGGGCGCCAGAAGTTTTTCACTGTATCCTGTACAGCCAGCATTATCCGGTATTGGCGCTGGTAATTAGGTTCATTCTCCCATGCACGCTTGTACACATAGGGAATATCTATCATACGCCGACTCAGCCAGGTAATGAGTTCGTCGGCCGTGGCAGTTTGTTTCAAGAACTGCATCCGAAAAGCCAGGATATCCCATTCCGATCTGGATGATGGAGCGGAAGCTCCGGACATTTCTCACCTCCGCTCATCGTATCTCAAAACCACAATCTCCAGCTCCAGCCAGGTCCAGTCGCCCGCGTCCAGCTTCCAGGTGGCCGTCATTTTGGAAGGCACTTTGATGCCCTCAAACACCTTGTAATCCTGTACCGACATGATCCACTCATGCCTTTTGGCGTCCGGTTCATTGCCCTGATAGCGCATGGCCGAAAACCGGGTGAAGTCGCCCGCAGCATTGAAGTAAAATGTACCGCTGCCGCTGGTTCCTTTATAGTTCATGGTGGCCTTTGCCGTGGTATCATTGACCTGCTCCCATGTGATGTACGGACTCAATGCAAGTGAGGGGAACCAGACCATTTCGCCCAGGTACCGCTGCAGACTGCCTTCGTCCAGCTTCTCCCCCTTTGCATTCACCACATTCACCAGCGAATTCAATTTAATCAACATTTCCCCTTTGCCGTTATCAAACTTGTCTCTGCCCTGAAAACCAAGGATGCTGTTCATTTGGGCATCTACGGTCCAGATAAAAGCAGGAGTGCTCAGGGTGGTATATTGAACAGCCGAAGCGGTCATCCACTTGTTTTGGTCGGGCTTCATTTTCATGGACGCTTTTTGCAGCACTTTTCCCACGCTGACAAACGGTTTTCCCAAAGCCCCGGAACTGCGCAGCCAGTTTTTCACCGGTTCGGGCAGGTCTTTAACCGCCTCTTCGGTGATGATTTTATCACCAAAGGAATTGTTTTGGGCTAAAATGCGACTTGTTTCCTGCTCCACGAGTTGTTGAAAGCGGAAATGGCCCAGCGAAACGAGGCAAACAAGCAGAATGATCACATTGGGAACGGTACCGAATTTGGCATCCTTCCAGAACAGCAGTACCAGGATTTGCGAAAGCGCCACCGCCAGGATACCCGCCAGCCAGGCATAGTTGGCATTGGTAAAATGCATCACCGCATACAGCAAAAACAGAGCGGTAGCCATCAGCCAAAGCAAGCCCATTGTTCTGGATATAGGCAGGGTCAAGGCTTGAACCTCCCGAATACCGTATCCTTTGATAAATCCGAGCAAGTGAATCAATCCGTGCAGGACAACGAGGAGTAAGAAAGATATTTTCATAGGTATAGTCCGGTTTTTTCTAGTGATTCTGGCGGGCCCAGCGCTCGTTTCCGGAACGGAGTTCCGGGGTCCGTCGTGCCAGCGTGCAGCGTTCCCGGAACAGAGTTCCGGGGTACAGCGTGCCAGCGTCGGCCGTAGGCCGTCCACCGTAGGCCGTAAGCCGTAGACCGTCCACCGTCATTTTCCCACGCTTCATTTGAAATTCGGCTGGGTTCAAAGGTATAAATTTGGGTGGCTCTTCTGCCGCACCCACCTTTGTATCATCAAAAAAAGCAACCGAAACTTTTCCCGTACTCAAATTAAAACGATCATGACCCACAACGCTCGCCCAGGCATCTTTCACACACTTTCCGGATTCATGCAGGCTGCCCCGCGCTTCGACGCCGCCACCCGCCAGGAAATTGAGCAGTTCTTTTCCTTCTGCAAAGACGGTATGGATACCGACTCTGAAAAACTGCTGGCCACCTTGTACCTCAAGGCGCTGAACCAAAAAATTCACTCCGAGCGCATCGGCGAAAACATCTACCTGGGCAAGTATGAAATCTCCCAGATCCAGCTGTTCAACATACTGATCGAGAAATTCCCGTTTGTAAAATACAGTCAGCAAATCACCAACAACGCCATTGTGGCCGAAATGGAAGGCGCAGAAGAGGTGACGCTGATGGACATCGGCATTGGTCTGGGCACACAGGTGCTCAACATCATTGAGCGTTGTAAAAACCTCACAAGCCTCAAAAAACTCCACGTGGTGGGCATCGAGCCATTCGGCGATGCACTGGAAAAAGCCTGCAAAAGCATTCTGGCACAAAACGGACAGGTTCCGTTCGAGATCAGTTTCACCGGCATTCAGGATTCCGTGGAAAACATCAACCTCACCGATATTCCCGGTCTGAGCGGCAAAATCATCGTCAATGCCTCCCTGGCCCTGCACCATATCCAGACCGATCAGCAGCGTCTGGCCACCATCGCACAGGTGAAGGCGCTGAACCCCGGCGCTTTTATCCTGATCGAACCCAATGTGAACCACTACGAAACCGACTTTTTCAAACGCTTCCAAAGCAGCTATGCCCACTTCAGCAATATTTTCCAGGTGATTGACCGGATCGAACACATCGGCAACGACGACAAGAACGCCCTGAAACTGTTTTTCGGTCGCGAAATTGAAGACATCATCGGCAAGGACGAGCAAGATCGCTTTGAAAAACACGAGCCCGCCGTCCGCTGGATTGAACGACTAAAGCAAAACAACTTCTCCATCAAGAGCGACAGCCTCCTGGCGCCCGTTTCGGCCGGTTGCGGGGTGGACATCAAATACCACCAGGAAGGATTCATGGGCTTCACCCATGTGGATGAAACAGTTTTGGCCATTATTTATGCCAACTGAGTAGCCTGAAAATTAATAGAAAACAATCTTCGATTTTTCGCGGGTTTCGGTTACTGTCGGGGTGACTGGGGAGTCACCCCGACAGTAACCGATACCCGCGAAAAAAACGCCAAACACCTAATACCATGACCCACCTTTTTTTCAACGAATTTCTGCAAAATGCTCCTGTCCGCGTAGCCTCCTCCGGCGAACCGGCCCAGCTTT
>JADZFI010000280.1 GCA_020850025.1 Saprospiraceae bacterium | reverse complement strand
TTACCCTGCAGGATTATAATTGCGACAGGCCAAGGGCGGCTATTTCGGATAAATATGGCCGTCTGGTTGCCTATTCACAAGGATGTAAAGTTTTCGATGCCAATCATCAGGTAATGCTGAATGGGGATACCCTTGGGCCTGGTATTGTGTATAATGAGTATTGTGACAATAACGGAGATTACCCAGATTGGCAACCTTGTATTTTTTTACCCTGTCCAGGTTCTGATAGCCTGTATGGCTTGTTCCATTTTCGGGGAGATGATTATTGGTGGAGTCCCATGAATGTAATGTATTCTGTGGTTGATGCAAGCGAAAATAGCGGAGCTGGTGCGGTAATTGCCAAAAATCAAGTGGTTTTAAGCGATTCATTTTTATTAACTGGTTATGTGACTGCTACCCGGCATGGAAACGGGCGGGACTGGTGGATTGTTAATCCCAGAAGATGGAGTTTCAATATTCATGTAAGTTTACTTAGGCCTGACGGGGTTAGTTATACGGGTATGCAAAATTTTGATACCCTTGGACTGGTGGTAGATAGTGCTTTTTGCTGTAGCCAAACGGCCTTTTCGCAGGACGGGACAAAATATTTCCGAAATTCTCCAGGTAATCTGGTCGCCTACGATTTTGATCGTTGTACAGGTCGTTTGTCAAATCCGGTTATTCTGAATTGGGATTCGTTGCCTTTTGGTGGCGGAGGGGTGGCTACTTCTCCGAACAGCAGGTTTTTGTACCTGACATCCGGTGGGACAGTACAGCAATATGATTTATGGTCGCCCGACTGGAAAAACAGTATGCAGGTGGTGGCGGTATACGATGGAACGCTGGCGCCATTTCCGGCTAATTTTTTCCAGATGATGCCCGGCCCTGATGGAAAGATTTATTTTAATTCGTCGTACGATAATCATGTATTGCACGTGATTCATAAGCCCAATGAACCCGGTTTGGATTGTCAGGTTGAACAACATGCCATTAATTTGCCTGCATTGACCAGTTATTTCATGCCAAATTTTGCCAATTACAACCTTGGACCTGTGGATCCTCCCTGTCCGGTTTCAACAACGGCGGATCAAGTCACAAACGTTAAACTTGCCGGAGAACGGTTGCAGATATGGCCCAATCCCGGTTCAGATAGGATACACTGGTCTGGCGCCGGTGATGCTGCAAGTGTCAGAGTTTACAATATTGCAGGAACTTGTGTGTATGAGCAGGATAATGTAGTGTCGGTGGATTATACATATTCACTTGATTTATCTTCCTTACCTGGTGGTATGTATTTCCTGACAGTACAGACAAACGGGGGCAGGAAGTCTTCCTATTGGGCAAAAAAATGAGTATAATCTTTGATGCGAAACCAATTCCTGTAAACTTACCACTACATACTGTGCTATAAACGTTGTGCTTTTTGTGAGACCGGGTGTTGTAAATAAGTCGACCCCCCCCCGCTCCTAGGCTGGACTTGATTTTTCCTAACGGCTAAAGTCCAGCTTAGGGTGTGTTTTCAGCCCGATAAGTATTTTCAGACACCCTGAGGCTTTTTAAGCCAATCTTTAGAATAGCCCAAGGAGGCTTTAAGGTGCAGCCCCCTACCTTTGTCTTATCAAAAACAAGTTCACACTTAAAAAGATAAGACAATGAAAAAGATAACATTCATCCGTCCCGTAGCAGCGCTCGCGCTCTGGATGTTCCTCCCGGCTTGTAGTTCCAATGAAAAACCTGAAGCCGGATTGCAAGCACCGGCGGTCACCCAGACAGAAGCTCCTGCTGCTTCGGCTAAATCAGAAAAGGAGGACGACGACGATGCCAAGAGCGCATCGTCCATGACTGCCAGGGAGGCCAAAGCAGCTACCGTACAGAACCTGATCAAGGCTTATCCCTGAAGTAAAACCGGTTTATACCGTCAATAACACCCGGGAAAATCTGATGGATGCCATCGCAGGCGAATCGTATGAAATAGCCACGATGTATCCGGAATTCCTCAGCACCGCCAACACCGCCGATATCCCATTGGCATTAACCACTCTGAACTATGCGTTCAGGACAGAGCAGCGCCACAAGGCCTTGTACGAAAAGGCACTTGCTGCCCTGCAAGCCAATCAGGTCAACACGCTCTCTTCCGACTACTACGTATGCCCTACCTGTGGCAATACCTACGATGCCACTCCGCCCAAACGTTGCAGAGTCTCCATGACCAGCAGCGACCGCATGCAGAAAATCAGCGCAGTCTGATTCCACACTCCCTCATTCATTTTCACTTTTCTTACCTACATTTTTATGAAAATCACACTCATTGTTTCGATTGCTTTCCTGTTGGGAAGCCTGGCCTTGCAGGCCCAAAACATTCCATCCTCCAACGTTTCGAATACGCCCGACAAAACCTGGGTGTTGAAGGACTATCCGGGTGCAACGAACATCAAATGGCACCAGGAGAAAAACGGTCAGATTGAGTTTGAATTTGTCAACGAACAAAAAGAAACCAAAGTCTGGTTTGATGGAACCGGCAAGGTGCTCCGCACCAAAACGGAAGCCGAAGAAAAGGAATCACACAAAGCCTCCGGCCGCGGAAAAAAAGAAGAGGAGGATGAAGACGATGATGATGACAGTCGTTCCTAACAGCAAGGGACAAACACTACTGGGGAGGCCTGATGTCAGAGCTTCAGGTCTCTCCGATTAACTCACCTTCAACAAGAAAAAATCATGAATAACGATGCTCATTTGCACCTGGTGCTCAATCATTTACCCATCCTTGGCGTCCTTTTTGGCTTACTTACCATGATGGGTGGCTACCTGCTCAAAAATCCTTCCGTGAAACGTACGGCCCTCGGAATGTTTGCCATCACCTTTGTAGCGGCATTGGGCAGTATGGTTCTGGCACAACGCGTTGGCTCCTCCGGTGGTGAAATTCGCCACACAGAGATCAGAACCGGGGTGGCTGCAGCAGCCGGTACTACCGCCGGTGAAAATGCAAACACTCAGGAGGATGACGACTAGAACTTGTGGAGAATCTTTACCACACAAAATAAATCAAAACGCCCGCCGCTCCGGTCATAAGCAGAAAAGCGGCACTGCCCAGAATGTTGGACCAGCGTCCGTTCACAAAAGCCCCCATGATGTCCTTGTTGTTCGAGATGTGCATGACCATGGCGATGAGTACAGGGGCCGTAACCCCGTAAAGTACCGCCGCCAGCAACAAGGCATCAATAGGGCTTAGACCAACAAAATCAAATAAAAGGCCCAAGCCCAGCGAAATGGCCATGACCGCATAAAACCCCTTCGCTTCGTAATACTTTTTGTCCATCCCTTCATCCCAGTCAAATGCTTCTGCCAGAATATAAGACACGGCGCCGGCCAGCACGGGAATCGCCAGCATGCCGGTGCCGATAACCCCGAGTGCAAAAAGCCAATAGGCGCTCTCTCCCGCCAGGGGACGCAAAGCCATAGCTGCATCCTGCACCGTATTGATGTCGTGAACGCCTTCTCCAAACAAGACCGTTCCGGTGGTCAGAATGATGAAATAAAAGACCAGGCAGGTCAGAAACATGCCAAAATCTACATCCCGGCGCATTTCTGTGATCAGTTTTTTATCTACCACAATGGTGTTTTTCCGCTTGCCCACCTCTTCTACCTCCATGCTGGTTTGCCAGAAAAACAAATAAGGCGAAATGGTGGTGCCCAATATGCCCACTAAAATAATGAGGTAGTCTTTTTCAAATCGGAAACTGGGAATAAAGGTGTGGTAAAGCACTGCGCCGTAGTCCAGTTTTACCAAAAAAGGAACCACCAGATAGAGCAGCAGGGAAAGACACAGGTATTTGAGCGTTGCGGCCAGGCGCTTATAGGATAAAAAGACAATGCTCAGGAGCAGCAAAACGGTAAAGAATACGCTTGCATAGTGCGGCTCAATGCTCGGGAAAAGCATATTGGTCACCGCCCCCATTGCCTGGATATCCGCTCCGATGTTCAGTATGATGGCAGGAATACTAAACCAGATCATCCCGTGCAGAACGGGTTTGGGATAATGGCGTTTCAATACCCCGGTCAGGCCCTGCCGCGTTAC
>JADZFI010000279.1 GCA_020850025.1 Saprospiraceae bacterium | reverse complement strand
GATGAAATAGAGGCGCTGGGGAAAGTGATATCCGAGGCATTCGATCAAGACCTGGAAAGCTTCGTACACACCGATGGTTGTGTGCCGCCACATTCCTGCAAAGTTTGCCCGTTAGTGGATTGTTCCGAACGAAAAGCGCCGTTCGTGGAAAGACTGGAATGGACGATGGACAATATTACCTCCAATAAAAAGCACCATTTGCCATGAAAAAACCACTTTCTTGCTTGCTTGCCTGCATTTTTTTCCTGTTAAATCTCCATTCCTCCAATGCTCAGGGCAATTTCCCTTTTCCGAACAATTATGCAGAATGGCATTACAGAACAGTCTCTCCGCTCATTGGCCCAACCGACTTTTTTAGCCACAAAAGGGAAATAATGGAAGGTGATTCCATCTTCCAGGGTAAAATTTATCAAAAAGTGTACTCCCAGTTGTTGTGCGTTTGTGATTGTAATACACAAAATGGTTCATACACACAGCCGTGGTCAGGCCAGGGTAAACAGCTACTTGGAGGAGTGCGGGAAGAAGCCGGCAAGGTGTACTTCACCAATTTCGGGAAACCACCTTTCGATGCCTACTTCCGGCCGGTAGGAGATACGCTTTTGTACGATTTTACTTTGAACCAATGGGATACCCTTAATTATGACCTGGGCGTACAATTCACCGTAATCAAGGTTGACTTTAACAACGATGGGCGCAGACGCCTTGAACTTTTTGCCCAAAGTGGCCCTATCCCTAAAACGGTGGTTTGGACGGAAGGAATAGGCTACGACTACGGGTTGCTGAATTCCTCCGCATTTGTAAAAAATTACTTCTACATCACCGGGTATTCCTGCTTCAGTACCACCAATGGAGTGTGCCCCATACCCTGCGCGCTCAGCAGTGTGTCGGATGCGGCCTTGCCCGAAGAGCTTAGCCTTTACCCGAATTTTGCAGAACACGAGCTGTTCCTGGAGCTCGGAAACGGCTTCGACGGCATTAAAGGTTTTGTGTACACGGTTGACGGCCGACTCATTACTCACCTGGACGCTCCCGGCAAATTGGTTAACCTGAACGTGTCGGATTGGCCCAAAGGCATGCTTTATTTTGTGCTGGAAAGAGCGGACGGACAAACCGTTGCCAGGTCCTACATGAGATAAGTATCCCGCCAGGTATCCAACCAATTAGGATTGTCTTGCACCTTTGCCTATTGAGAAATCAAAGGCCACACCCGTATGTTTAAAACTTTGCAACGATTGGTTCGCAATTTTACCCGGCTGTCCAGAGAACTGGAGGAATCCAAGATGCTGACAGCAAGGCTATTGGCGCAGGAGCATCAAAAAAATGCGGCTGAAATACTGAAGGACCTGAAAAAGGCAGAATTTCGAGTGTTTTCCCAATGGAACGACGACGGCATTATCCAGTTTTTGGTGCAGTATCTGGACATTAAGCTACACACCTTTGTGGAGTTCGGCGTGGAAGACTACAAGGAGGCGAATACCCGTTATTTGTTGCAAAACAACAACTGGACGGGCCTGGTACTGGATGGCTCTGCCAAAAACGTGCAGAAAATCAGGGAGGATCGTATCTACTGGCAACATGAATTAACGGCCCGGGAGGCTTTTGTCACTGCCGAAAACATCAACGAGTTGCTCTCCGCCAGCGGTATGACCGGCGAAATCGGATTGCTGCACATAGATATTGACGGCAACGATTACTGGGTTTGGAAGGCCATACAGGTAGCTGATCCGGTATTGGTCATTATGGAATATAACAGCGTTTTCGGACCTGAAAATGCCTGGACGGTACCTTACGACCCGTCTTTTTACCGAACCGACTACCACCACTCCAACCTGTGTTACGGAGCCTCGCTGACGGCGCTTTGCGATCTGGCAAATGAAAAGGGCTACGCTTTTGTGGGAAGCAACAGCCACGGCAACAATGCCTATTTCGTTCGAAAAGACAAGCTCCGCGATCTGCGTGTTTTGCAACCTTCTGAAGGATTTGTGGTTTCAAAGTTCCGCGAAGGCAGAGATCGGGCAGGTAAGCTGACGTATTGGTCTGGCGAAGAAAGGCTCGAGGCCATTCGGGGATGCCGGGTATGGGATACCAGGCTCAACAAAGAGGTGATTATTTGATGTTGATACAAAGTTATGGCTGAACAAAAAGACAGCAAAACAGCCGATCAGGCATTTGTCAATCCAATTGACAAGGACAAGGTGGCAGAAACACCCGGGCTGCTGCCCTATGCCCACACGGCCGGCGGCGCGGTTATTCGCCCGGAAGACAAAGGACAGATACGTGGCAATGCCATGACGGCCATGTACGATCAGACGGATCGTCAAATGGAGCAATTGCGACAGCAGATGGAAACGCTGATGAGCCAGGCCAAGTCACTGCAAAACCGCATGGAAGTTTCCGAGTTGATTTACCAGGCAGATGTTCCTTTTCAGCCGGTCATACATCATATCTACCACCTGTATCAGCGGAAAACAGACGGTAAACACCTTCTTTCCATGATTGCCCCTGCGGAATGGGGCCGCAAAGCGCCCTACGAGCACCTCGCTACCGTTCGCCTGCTCGGCGATCATACCTGGGAGGTGCTCGCAGGAGGCGTTTAACTCCGCTCGGAGGCTGCTTTCTGAATCAGTTGCTTGCCTCGGTTTGGCCAGATAGGATGAGCTTTTTTCATGGCTTCACCTGCCTGTATCATAGCCATTTCCTGAGGTGACAACCCTCTGCTTCGAGACTCTGTCAGCAGATTCACAGTGTCCTCATAAATTTTCACCACCTCTTCCTGAAGGGTACTTTCCAGCCAGCCGTACTGCTCGTTGGCGCAATTGATGATGCCCATACGATTGATGAAAAAATCAGGCAGATACAGAATACCTTTCTCATGCAATTGGGCTGCATGTTTCTCCGGGCGCTCCAACTGGTTGTTGGCGGCGCCAATGACGTACCGGCAATTTAGCCATGCAATGCTTTCATCGTCAATCACTTTGCCGCCGGCACAGGGGGCAAATATGTCGCAAGATTGGCGCAGGAGCTCCTCTTTGGAGGAACGTATCTCCACTACTTCCGGAGCCCATGATTTTACCATCTCCATGCGTTCCAGCATCAGGTCTGTCACGTAAAGTTTGGACACCCCGCTGTTCAGCACAAATCTGGCCAGGGCGCTGCCCACGTTCCCGAGTCCCTGAATGGAAACGCTCATTCCGCTCAGGTCAGACTGACCCTCGTAAACTGCAGCTGTTGCGAGCATGGATTTGAACACTCCCTCAGCGGTAAATGGGCTCGGATTGCCGCTGCCGCCTGCATGTTTGGGAATGCAAGTAACAAACCGGTTTTGAGAAAGTATGGTCTGCATATCTTCCGGCGTCGTATTCATATCTTCCGCAGCCACATAAGAGCCGTGCAGACTGGCGATGAATTTTCCAAAATTGGCAAAAATGACCTTGCGTTTTTCAGGCGTCGCGTCCTTGATGGCAAAGTTGACCGGGCAGATAATGGATTTTCCACCGCCCCACCACAAACCTGCCACAGCGCATTTTTCCGACATGGCCTTGCTCAGTCGAAGACCATCGCTGAGCAAATCCAGCATGGTATCGTAACTGAAAAAACGGGTTCCTCCCTGCGCCTGTCCGCGGTTGGTGTTGTGGATAAAAGCAAAAAACAGGCAACCGGATGCTTCATCGGCGCGGTAAAAAACGCCTTCATGCTGGTCGTAATCGGGCATTTGTTCCATACCAGCCAGTGCGCCCTGAGCCGGATTGCTTATGGAAACAGTGTTGCCGCAAAGGAAACCTTCCGGACGGGTTTTGGCGTTTTGGTGAAAAAAATCGGCAGGGGTAAGGGCAGCAAAATGTTGCATATGTGTGGTGGTATTGATTTGGTTGCTTTTCGCCGCAAAGGTAGCGCTGGATGTTTCGTTTTACCTTGAAAAATTTGCCCAATTACTCCGCCTTTTTTGCCCTACTTTTGCCGCTTGTAAAAATCTCTGAAGCACATCGCTACGACCTTGATATTATGGATTTGTCTGCTCGCTACACTCCTTCCGACATTGAAGAAAAATGGTATGCCCACTGGGAAAAAAGTGGTTATTTCAAATCGGTTCCCGACGACAGGGAGCCTTTCAGCATCGTGATCCCACCGCCCA
Organism: Saprospiraceae bacterium; assembly: GCA_020850025.1. Taxonomy (GTDB): domain Bacteria; phylum Bacteroidota; class Bacteroidia; order Chitinophagales; family Saprospiraceae; genus M3007. The sequence goes on along the minus strand of JADZFI010000279.1, from coordinate 809 downwards.
ATGTTACCGGTGTACTCCACATGGGGCACATGCTCAACAATACCATTCAGGATATATTGATCCGCAAAGCCCGCCTTGACGGTAAAAACGCCTGTTGGGTGCCCGGTACGGATCATGCCAGCATTGCCACCGAAGCCAAGGTGGTGCGTTGGTTGCGCGAAGAGAAAAAACTGCGCAAAGCAGATCTCACCAGAGATCAGTTCATGGAATATGCCTACCAGTGGAAGGATAAATACGGCGGTATCATCCTGCATCAGCTGCGCAAACTGGGTGCTTCCTGCGATTGGGACCGCACGGCATTTACCATGGATAAAGGCTATTACGAAGATGTTATCCGGGTATTTGTAGATCTCTACAAAAAAGGAAAGCTCTACCGAGGACTCCGAATGGTGAACTGGGACCCGGAGGCGAAAACGGTTTTGTCCAACGAAGAGGTTATTTACGGGGAAGAAAACGCTCAACTCTTTCATATTCACTACAAAAGTGAAGATGGAAGCACCGGCGTAACCATTGCCACCCAGCGCCCTGAGACCATTTTTGCCGACGTTGCGATCGCCGTTAATCCAAAAGATCCGCGATATACCACTCTGGTGGGCAAAAAAGTGCTGATCCCGCTGATCAACCGGGCCATTCCGGTGATTGCCGACGATTATGTGGACATCGAATTCGGTACAGGCGCCCTGAAAATTACCCCGGCGCACGACCCCAACGACTACGAAGTAGGGCAGCGCCATCAACTGGAAGTCATTGACACCATTGCCGACGACGGCCGAATAAACGACAAGTGCGCATTTGCTCCTATCGTTGGG
>JADZFI010000278.1 GCA_020850025.1 Saprospiraceae bacterium | reverse complement strand
GGTTCATTTTTTGAAAATGGTGTGACGGTCAATACGTTTGCCGTTTCGGATGCCATGGGTAATACTTCCAGTTGCAGCTTCTCGTTAACGGTTGTGGATGCGCCCCTGATTTTGATCAACAGTATCATGCACGATGTAAACAGCCAGGGCGTTGGGTCTATTTTGATTACAGTGATCGGGTCGGGAGGCTACACATTTGCCTGGACTAAAAATGGCCAGCCATACAGTAATGTAGAGGATTTGACAGGGTTGAGCGCCGGGGTTTATGGTCTTGTATTGTCTGATTCCAATGGATGTACGGCTGCTATTCCGCCAATTTTGATTTCAAACTTTGTGGGTCAGGAAAATCCCGGACTGGCGCCTGTCATTCGACTCATGCCCAATCCGGCTACTGATTTGCTATATCTGGAGGTGTCCAATACCCAATTAGAGTCAGTTAGCATCTGCGATATGCGTGGGGCGGTACTTCGCGACATGCACGCAGAGGAGTGGAGCCGGGGCATTTTTGTCGGACAATTGCCAGCCGGTATGTATGTGTTAAAGGCACGGCTGAGTGATGGGCGATTATGGGTGGAGAAGTGGATGAAGAAATAAAGATTAAGGCTTTGTTTCAAATGAGTTAGATTAAAAGGGTTTTAACTTCCTTGTCAATGGCATTTCGTATGGATGTCCATTCGGCTGGCTGTAAAAATACAGGGTCGTCATCTTCCTCTGCATCATCAAAATAATTGAGGCTTTTGACGACCAGGAAGCGGTTACCATCTGGATATTTCTGTAAAAAAAGCTCCAGCATTTCGGCCAGAGAAAAATGTTTCAGCAGGAAAAAAATGTCGGAAAAATCTCTTTTGCGCCCACGTCCGGTGATTGCGGCCATTTTCATTGCGGCAATGTCTTCCAGAGATGCAAGGCGGATCCCTCCTTCTGAAGAAATCGGGCGGAGCCAAGGGTATTGGTATCTTACAAAATCAACTTTTATGCCATTGACCAGGGTGCTGAAGATGTTTTTCGAGGTGGTTTGTGGCTCAACGGTCCCGTAATCGAGCAATATTGCAGAAATCATTGGGATGTTTAAGGCATCGGGGAAGCCGAATAAATCAAGGTCGTAAGATTGCCGGTGCCCAATGCGCAGTGACAAGGCGGTGCCACCAACTAACGAAAAATCCTGTAAATCCGGTTCGGACATCAGTTTTTCTAAAAGTCCCAATGTCCGGGGTTCGACTGTTGAAGTATGTAACATCGAAATTGCGATTTGGGGATATTGAACAAATTACTTAGGAAATTCAATGTTTTTTTGTCCAAATACCGCTCTTGAAGCATTTCCGTCCGAATGCGTTCAAGGCCATAGTACTCCTGAATGGCAAGCCAGTCAGACCAGTTTCCACGAGACACGACACGGCTAATAACATAGCGTACCTTTTTGTCCCAGTCAATCGTATCATAATTGGTATCCCAAAAAAGTCCCCTCGAAAGGTTCATAGCAGCGCCGTCAGGTTTTGATTCCACGTTTTGCATACGGTCAAAGTTATGGGTTTGTTTTACATTTTGATATGGTTCAATGATAGCTTCCCAAAATCACCCCCCGCACTGACTTCCAGCATTCTCCTCAACACAGCCGCTAAGCTACCTTTGAAATGGGGTTGAATATCGAATATCCAACAGCCCATTTCAACATTTTTTCACCAATCAATTCAACTGCTATGATGGAAAAATTTGTAAAAATAGCGGCACTTATGGTGCTGGTGGCTTTTGTTTCCTGCAAGAAAGAGGAGGCCAAGGATGGCTTGGGCGGAGAGACCAACATTGCCCTCACGGCCGTAGACAGCGTGTCGGGGGTGTATGTGGAGCTGGATGGTGCCAATGCTCTTTCCACCGAGATCAGGGTGAAATCCAACGATGACGGCGATGTCACCTATGCCGGCACGGTAGATCTGCTGACGCTGAGCCAGGATATGCAAACCAAGGCGCTGGAGATCCTCAATGAACACGGCGATTATTACGATGCCGGCAAGTACGTTACGCTGACGCAGGATTTTAAGCTCAATTTTGAGTTCAAGGTGCGGATTACCTCGGAGGGGTATCTGGATTATTTTGCAGACGGCAAACCCTGGGTCATTGCCAAGTACAATGATCCGGTGGTTACCACCTACAAAGTAACCAAGGACAACGGAGAGGAGTTGGTGCGCACCATCACGGAAAAAACGGGTCAGGACGACTGGCCATTCGGGTTTTTCCTGATCAAAACCGTCAAGGTGGAGCAGCAGGTAGCCTCAGACGATCCGCTGGTGGCGCACATTGAGTACCGGGTGAACCATAAATTCGGGCTGGTGTATCTGAAGTATGCGTTCAAGGACGGCACGGAGCTGGCGATTGATGTGATACCGTGGTTTTTGTTGTAGGGTTACCGCCATGGGCGCGGAGACGCACACACCGCGTCTCTGCGCCTTTGCTGCCGTTTGGTTTGGATTCAGACCTAAAATGGGAGTAAATTTGGTGATACATATTTTTCGTTATCCCAAGAGCAGCGCTCCGGGGCGTTAGCCCCTAAACGTCGGTAGCCCAGGAGACAGGACGAGATCCCCCAGCCGCATCGCGGCAAAACATTGGTGGAATGAGTGGCTTGTCCTGGCGGGTAGTTTGGCATTGGTTCAATAGCGTGGCATTGTTATACCAGAATTACCACGATTTAAGAATTTACAGAAATCTACCCATTTGATCATCAATGTATTGCGGAGCATTATTTTCGCAAACCAATTTCCGTTGGATATACTTTTCTTTTTGCTTGCCCAAAAAGAAAAGTAAGAAAAAGGGTCCCGAGTACTCGGGAGCAAAGCCAACGACCTGCGGGGATTGCGCTGCTTTTTAACCGCCAACCGTTGTTTGGGGCCCTGATTTGTGGGTGATTGGGAGCGTTGAAACGAGTGGTTACAAGATGCCAGAGATGCACGAGCGTACCTCATAAATTGACCAGCTTTTTAACTTGAGTAAATACCGTAGGTTTCCAAAAAACTTACGGGTCTGAAACCAAACCAGCTGGCGTTGTACGCTGCCATTCAGCAGCAAAAAATCTACTTCCGCCCAAACCCTTTTCCCCGATTCCTGTTCCTATCTTTGCGGACCTGCAACCTTTGAAGGAACAACCATACCAAACCACCACACACCATGAATTGTCCAAAATGCAACGTCCTGCTGGCCATTTCGGATCGCCAGGGAATAGAAATTGATTATTGCCCCCAATGTCGCGGCGTATGGCTCGATCGCGGAGAGCTTGATAAGATCATTGAACGCACCAACCAGCAGTTCGATCAGTATAAAGGCAGTCGGCATGACGACGACGATGATGATCGCTACCGCCGCGAGCACAAGCACCACCACGGAGACCGTCCTTTCGGAGATCACGACCGCGGTAGCTACCGCAAGCCGCACAAGAAGTCTATCTGGGGCGATTTGTTTGATCTGGATTGATGCTTTTGCTGAATCAGGGAGTTGGCTGATGAGAAAAGCGGGTAGGGTAGCGGTCGGGCAGAGGATTTAGCTCCTGCGGCTTTTCAGTTCTTCGGCTTTTTCCATCAGCCAGCGCCATTCAGCGGCCTGCTTTTTCTCATTGATGCGTTTGATCAGGGTTTCTGCTCGTTTGACATCGCCTGGGATGGAGACGGAGAGTTGGACGAGGAGGTTGAGGAAGTCGGTGTTGGTTTGGCGTTGCTGGTCGGATAGAAGTTTGGGGGAGGTTCTGGCCAGGTACATTTTAAAGTTGTCAAGCCGGTAAGACAAAAGGTCAGATCGGGTTTCGTAAAGGGCCTTAAGAGCATGTTTGGAAATTTAGGGAATCAAAAAAATAGGAATCAGTGCGTAACTTGTGAGTGTCGAATCCACAAGTATATGCGAAAGAAGTTTGAACC
>JADZFI010000277.1 GCA_020850025.1 Saprospiraceae bacterium | reverse complement strand
CTAGCCCTTATTTCACGAACAGCTCCAATTCAACGCGCCTATTTTTCTCCTTACCGGCTGCCGTATTATTATCAGCAACAGGCCGTGTTTCACCATAGCCGGCAGAAGTCATACGTGCTGCTGCAACACCCTTTCCCAGCAGATAGTCGTAGCATACCTTGGCACGGCGTTCGGAAAGACTTTGATTCACTGCATCGTCGCCCACGTTGTCTGTATGTCCGCTGATGGTTACCGTGTATTCCGGATTGGCCTTCAAAGTATTGACTACTTCATCCAGAGAAGCGTACGATTTTTTCAGCAATATATCTTTACCGGTTTCAAACTGAATGGGTTTAATGCGATCCAGTTTAATCTCCGGGCAACCACGCTGAGCCACTACGCCTGGTTTATCAGGGCAACGGTCAGTATCGTCGAACACGCCGTCGCCATCAGAGTCCGGACAGCCTTTGTGGGCAGAATCGCCTTTTTTATCCGGGCAAACATCGTCTTTATCAGCTACCCCGTCGCTATCACGGTCAGGGCAACCCATAGTGGACGCCGGGCCTTTGTCGGCCGGGCATTTGTCGTCTTTATCTGAGATACCATCACCGTCGCGGTCTGGGCAACCCATGGTAGCAGCCGGGCCGGCTTCGCGCGGACACTTGTCCTGAGCATCAGTGATTCCATCGTTATCGGCATCTGGGCAGCCTTTCATAGCAGCAATACCTGCTACGTCCGGGCACTCGTCGGAGACATCTACGATACCATCGCCGTCACGGTCCGGGCAACCTTTGGTTTCAACAGGGCCTTTATCATCCGGGCAGTTGTCATCGCTGTCAGCAATTCCATCGCCATCACGGTCCGGGCAGCCCATCAGGTTGGCCAAACCGGCTACGTCAGGGCATTGGTCGCTATTATCAGAAATACCATCGCCATCGCGGTCCGGGCAGCCCATCAACTCCTTCACTCCGGGAACATCCGGGCAGTTATCGTTGCTGTCAGAAATTCCGTCTCCATCACGATCCTCCTCGCCGAACAGAATCGTCAACCCAAGTCCGTGTTGCCAACCCGGGCGATTTTCAATGGAGAAGCGATATTGGGTTTGTGCGCTCAGGTAAAGATTGGGCAAGATGCGCAGATTCAGTCCTGCACCGGCAGGAATATTAAAATCGAACTCATCCCGGTCAAAATCCCAGGTGGAGCCAAGCCCTAAATGCAGGCTTGGAACAACCAGTGATTTGTTGCTTGTCAGATTGCTCTGAAGCAACATATCCAGATTACCAATCAGGTTGATGCGATTGGAATTGGCATATTGGGCCGTTCCAAACTTTACCGGCACCACCAACCAGGTACGGTTGTGAATACGATGACCGTAGGCAATTTCCACGCCGCGTTGTTCAGCATCAGTATAAACCTGCTCCCAGTTTTCCCAGGTTGGAGAAGGATTTATGTAATTATTGAAAAGCCCACGAAAAGAAAGGGATTGATTTGACTGAGCAAATGCCTCAGACTGCAACAGTAGCAATGTACCCGCCAGACAAAGGATGGTTAATAGCTTCTTCATAAGAATTGGTTTGGTTATGCGAATGTTTTGCTTCGACGCTCAAAATTAACACGTGTTGCGAGAAAATAAAAAAAAGACTTTACAGAAACGCCCGTTATTCTGAGTTGGGCCGAATTTTTAAAGCGTCTAAATATGAAGAATTTTTGAGGATTTTTCTGACAAAAATGAGGTACTAGTGTTAGTAGCACTAGTTTTGCCACATAAAAATTTGGTAGTAAATTCTTTCCTTTGCGGCTAAACAGTCAAGTGTTGAACTCCTGAAGAAAAGCCGGAAGAAAAAGTTAAAATAACTATTACACCATCACATCATTTTTCCACGCGAATGAGTTGGCTTTCAAAATTCTTTTCCTCATCCATTGGCCAAAAGGTCATAATGTCTTTAACGGGGATTTTCCTGATGCTTTTTTTGGTCGTCCATCTGTTAGGCAATTTGCAATTGCTCAGTGATGATGGAGGTGAAGCGTTCAATACCTATGCGTATTTCATGACGCACAACCCATTGATCAAGACGATCTCCTATGGTCTGTACCTCTTCATCCTGATCCATACTGTTCAGGGGCTCCGGCTTTGGTTGTCCAACAAGGCATCCAGAGGTCCGGCAAAATATGCGGTCAACCACGCCCGCAGTTCTGAGCGTTCTGCACGGAACATGGCCTGGTTCGGCATCATTATCTTCGTCTTTTTGATCCTGCACCTGTGGCAGTTCTGGCTGAAGATGAAAATGGGCGCCCTGCCTCCGGTTGAAGTTGAAGCATACGACCACCCGGTTCAAAACCTGTACCTGCCGGTGGCAGAAGCGTTCAAAAACGTGTTCTACGTGGTATTCTACGTCATATGTATGGGTGTTGTTGGTCTGCACCTCTGGCATGGATTCTGGTCGGCATTCCAAACACTGGGGCTTTCACACAAAAAATACACCCCCGTAATCAAGGGGATTGGAATGGTGTACAGCATCGGTATGGCTCTGGGTTTTGCCATCATCCCGGTGCTGTTTTACCTGACCAAATAGTCTTTGTGCTGCGTCTGCCAGGCAATTTTCATTGAACCATCATTAATATCAACCTTTACGGGAAAAACCGTATTCAACATATGGCAAATTCATCGGCCACCGGCTCTAACAAACTCGACTCCAAGATTCCATCCGGCAAAATGTCGGACAAGTGGACTGAATACAAAGGTCACGTAGCCCTTGTAGCGCCCAATAACAAGCGCAAGATCGACGTGATTGTGGTAGGTACCGGCCTGGCAGGCGCTTCTGCTGCCGCCTCACTGGGGGAACTTGGCTACAATGTAAAGGCATTTACCTTTCACGACAGCCCCCGCAGAGCTCACTCCATCGCCGCTCAGGGTGGTATCAATGCCGCTAAGAACTATCGGAATGATGGCGACTCTGTTTACCGCCTGTTTTATGATACCATCAAGGGGGGCGACTTCCGTGCCCGCGAAGCCAATGTGCATCGCCTGGCAGAAGTGAGCACCAGCATCATCGACCAGTGCGTAGCACAGGGAGTACCCTTTGCGCGTGAATACGGAGGCCTGCTGGACAACCGCTCTTTCGGCGGAACCCAGGTAAGCCGAACCTTCTATGCCCGCGGTCAAACCGGACAGCAGCTGCTTATCGGCGCTTACCAGGCCTTGAGTCGCCAGGTAGCCCTTGGAACGGTTAAACTTTACAACCGGCATGAAATGCTGGATGTGGTAGTAGTTGACGGCAAATGCCGAGGCGTTATTGTCAGGAACCTGCTCACCGGCAAAATAGAACGTCATTCTGCACACGCTGTAGTGCTTTGCACGGGCGGTTATGGCAACGTATTCTACCTGAGTACCAACGCCATGATGTGCAATACCACCGCTGCATGGCGCGCACACCGAAGAGGCGCGTTTTTTGGCAACCCTTGCTACACGCAAATTCACCCAACTTGCATCCCGGTTTCCGGCGATTATCAGTCGAAACTGACCCTGATGTCGGAATCGCTCCGCAACGACGGGCGCGTGTGGGTACCCAAAAATGCCAAGGATCGCATGACCGACCCGCGCAAGATTGCTGAGGAAGATCGCGATTACTACCTCGAGCGCCGTTACCCGGCCTTTGGGAACCTGGTGCCTCGTGACATTGCCAGCCGCGCAGCGAAAGTGGCTTGCGACGAGGGTTTGGGTGTGGGTAAAAGCGGCCTGGCCGTATATCTGGACTTTGCCGATGCCATCAAACGCAAGGGCCGTAAAGCGGTAGAAGCTGCTTATGGCAACCTGTTTGAGATGTACGAGAAAATCACAGGAGACAATCCATACGAAGTACCCATGCGTATCTACCCGGCTGTGCAATAAACCATGGGCGGTTTGTGGGTAGATTATGAGCTGATGACCACCATTCCGGGTCTTTATGCCTGTGGTGAGGCCAATTTCAGCGATCACGGAGCCAACCGCCTCGGTGCATCCGCACTTATGCAGGGTCTGGCAGACGGCTATTTCGTTCTGCCTTACACCATCGGCTCGTACTTGTCGAAAGAAATCAGCACCGGAGCTATCTCTACCAATACTCCCGAGTTTGAAAAAGCAGAGAAAGATGTTCTGGAGCGCATTCAGCAACTCACCAGTATCCAGGGCAAACAAAGTGTGGAGAGCTTCCACCGTCGCCTGGGTAAGATCATGTGGGATCAATGCGGTATGGCACGCAATGCAGAAGGCCTGAAACAAGCCATACAGGACATCCGCAACCTGCGCAAAGAATACTGGAGCGATGTATTTGTTCCTGGCAGCACCACAGAATACAATCCGGAACTGGAAAAAGCCTGGCGTGTTGCCGACTTCCTGGAACTGGGCGAACTGATGTGTGAAGATGCCCTCAACCGCGAAGAAAGTTGCGGCGGTCACTTCCGCGAAGAACACCAGACCGAGAAGGGCGAAGCCAAACGCGATGATGATAAGTTTATGTACGTGGCCGCCTGGGAATGGAAAGGAGAAGACAGCAAAGCTGAGCTGCATAAAGAACCATTGATGTACGAAGAAGTCAAAGTAGCTCAACGGAGCTATGAGTAATTACGTTTGAAAAAGGAACGTTTACCTTTTTGATTCAAGACCAAGTGTCCAAAATGAGAATCTTTATCCTCTTGCTTGCTTTTGTGGCCGTTCCTTGGCTGGAATTGAGCGCGCAATCCAAGTATTGTGATAAATTGATTCAAAACGGCGACACTACGATTTGTCAGGATTTTACTCGAAAAGGGAAATTGTTTCGGGAGCATTTCTACGTCAAAGGAGAAAGGCAATTTACCAGATGGTGGAATTATAGAAAGAATGGAGAATACCAGGTTACCCAACACAAAGGGAAGGGTGCTTTTGCCAAAAAACACGGACCGGCACTTCGTTTTTATCCGGATGGGAAATTGAAGATCTATGTGTTTTTCGAGAATGGTGTCAGAACCGGCAGGTGTTTCAATTATTATCCTACGGGTAAAATGAAATCTGCCTGCAATTCCAACGCCAAAGGAAAACCGGATGGAATGCTCACGGAGTTTTATGAAAACGGCCAGGTGGCCTGTCAGGCAAAGTGGAAAGACGGACGTTTGGTGGATATTATTGCCAGTAAAGACGAACAGGGTAATGACAGGCCATTTGGAACGTTAAGTAATGGAACAGGCACCTGGATTTACCAGGAGCCCGGAACGGATAAAACCCGGATCTACCATTACAAAGACGGCAAGTACATCAAGACAACCAAACAATAACCGATCATGAAACCTATTTTATCCGGAGTACTTTGTTGCCTTGCCCTTTCCGGGGTGTGTGCACAAGACATCATCCGGCTAAATAACCCGGGATTTGAATCCGAGCCTGCTTCCGGCGTAGTGCCTGAGGGTTGGTTGAACTTGGGATCATCGGAAGAAACGCCTCCGGATATTCAACCTGGTTTCTTCGGAGTTGATTTGGAAGCGGCAGAAGGAAACACCTATTTGGGATTATCGGTGCGGGAACACAATACATGGGAGGGGGTTGGGCAAATACTGGATTCCTACCTTTTGAAGGACTCCACTTATACCTTCAGTTTATACCTGAACCGGTCGAACAAGTTTACGGCGCGTGTTAGTAAACGCTTTTCTGATCCAGTATCCTTTACCAGTCCAACTATTTTGAAAATCTGGGGCCACAATACGATCACCGGGGAAGAAGAGTTGCTTGCGGAGAGTACGCCTCCTGGTCATTCTGAATGGGTAAAGTATGAATTTACCCTTCAGCCCAAAAAAGGAAACTACGATGAAATTGACCTGATGGCTTATTATGCCAAAGGGTTTGAGCAAACTAATGGGCACTTGTTGGTTGATGGCTGTTCAGACATTGTTAAAGTAACAAAATGAGGCACCTTTTGATCCTTATCATCTGCTTTTTGGCAGGCACGATTTGTGCTCAAAACCGGGCTATTCACATTGTGCTTGGAACTACCATCGGTACCCTGGGCAGCAACAACAAGCTGAATTTGACTCCAAGGCCAGGCTTTACCCTGGGAATGGAATACTGGGGAAAGAACGCAAAAGGGAACGCCTGGTCTGCCGGATTGCTCTACAGTGCTTTTCGGAGGGTTAATGAGACCCAAAAAGAGAGTTTTGAATACCTGACTTTTTATTCCATGCCTCTCATGTGGGCGTTGGACAAAAAGAATCAGTGGTTTTTTCAGGGCGGATTGTTTGGCAATTACCTGCTGGGGCAAAGCCTCGACGATAATGGGAACGTGATCAACGATACCAAAAAGCTTCAGCGGCTGTATTTCGGTCCGAGTGTTGGCATTGCTGCCCGTTTTGGGCAAGAAGGCAGGAGCAGGGTGTTATTGGGCCTGAGAAACGATTATGGCGCCATAGGCTTTGGTAGCGGAACAGCTCAGAGATTTAACACAGTAAGCCTGTTTGCAGGCATAGAATTATAATACCCCAAAACCAGTTTTCTACGAATCAACGAATTTTTTCAGATATGCGTCTCAAACTTAAAATCTGGCGTCAAGGCGGTAAATACAAAGGCGAATTCGTGAACTACGAACTTCCGGACGTCAACCCCGACATGTCGTTTCTCGAAATGCTTGATGTGCTGAACGAGCAGTTAGTAGCACAGCGGGAGGAGCCTGTTGCTTTTGAACACGATTGCCGTGAGGGTATTTGCGGCACCTGTTCCCTGGTGATTGACGGCAGACCGCATGGACCTATGCAAGGCACTACGACCTGCCAGGTACACATGCGCCATTATCATGAAGGCGACACCATTGTAATCGAACCATTCCGGGCAAAGGCATTTCCCGTGATCAAGGACCTGGTAGTTGACCGCTCAGCATTCGATCGCATCATTCAGGCAGGCGGATACATCAGTGTCAACACCGGCCAGGCCCAGGATGCTAATGCCATTCCGGTGGAAAAGGAAAAAGCTTCCAAAGCCTTTGATTCCGCCGCCTGTATTGGGTGTGGCGCTTGTGTGGCAGCTTGCCCGAATGCATCAGCTATGTTGTTTACTTCAGCCAAAGTAAGCCACCTGACCCTGCTTCCTCAGGGACAAGTTGAGCGTCATAAACGTGTACTAGGCATGGTGGCACAAATGGACAAAGAAGGTTTCGGAAGATGCTCCAATGTTCAAGCCTGCGAAGCAGAATGTCCGAAAGAAATTTCAGTCAGCAATATAGCCCGTATGAACCGGGAGTTCCTGGCAGCCTCACTGGCTTCTGAACAGGAGTAAAGGAGCCTGACGACATTGCCCAATATTTATGAGGGGTGAATTTACACCGATGATTTCATGAGATCATCGCTGTAACTTCACCCCTCTGTTTATTTTATCACTTCACTGAAAAGCATTTTGTATGAAAAGACGTTTGCTCTCACTGTTTATTTTCAGCCTTTCGGGCTTGTCATTTCTAGCCGCCCAAAACCCGGGCTGCGATGGAGTAAGGTACCTTGACGACATCTTTACTGCAGTCAAGAAAACTACGGTTACTTACGCACCGTCCATTAACCATTTTGGACAAAACATTAACCTGTCCATGGATATTTATGAGCCGGAAGGCGACCCGTTGTCGGCCAGGCCTGTGGTCATATTAGCACATGGCGGGAGTTTTGTATTTGGGGATAAAAGCATGATGCAACCCTGGTGTGAACTACTGGCCAAAAAGGGATACATAGCTGCCTCTATTCAGTACCGACTATTCCCGTTTTTCATTTTAGGGCTTCCTGATTCCATCGAAGTCTTTGATACGGCAGTCAAAGCAATGGGCGACATGAAAGCGGCCGTGCGGTATTTCAGGGAAGATGCTGCCAGCGCAAACCTTTTCCGTGCTGATCAAGCGCACATTTTTATCGGCGGATATTCTGCAGGGGCTGTAACAGCTTTGCACACAGCATACATTGACGCAGGAGATCAACTGCCAGCTTTTTTGCAAACACTGGTAAGCAATAATGGTGGTTTGGAAGGTGTCAGTGGCACTGCTTCCAACAAAACCTATGCATCCAACTCCAGCGCTGTGGTGAATATGTCGGGAGGCCTGTACCGGAGCTTCTGGGTGGAAGCGGATGAGCCACCTTTGGTGTCGGTACATGGAACTGCAGATGCTACCGTTCCATATACATTTGGACTGGCCGCCAACATTGCCTTTTTGGAAGGAAGCAGCCTGGTTCACGAACAGGCAGATGAAGTTGG
>JADZFI010000276.1 GCA_020850025.1 Saprospiraceae bacterium | reverse complement strand
ACCAGCTGATCTGTCGGAGGAAGTGAGGGGTTTTCATCCGCAACATTCAGAATCAGCTGGGCTTGATTTACAGCAATGTCGTTGAGCAGGTGTGCATAAGGGAATTCAATTTTTACCCGTGTACCCTGCATCCCTAGTACGAATATTTTTTCGTCGGAATTTTGCCCAATCAATTGCCCGGCGGGTGATCCGGCCAACTCATGGTTGAAATAGGTGAATTTATTCGCGCCCTCGAAAAAGAAGTCGTACTTAAGCGCAGCAGAGTCTGATTTCTGATGATAATACAGTCGCATCCGGCTCAGGGAGCTGTTGTTCAGATCGAAAGCCATGATGGCGCCGGTTCCACTGTTTGCAGTAGTGGCTATGCGAAGACCTCTTAATTTTGACTGAAAAAGGGTATCTGCTGCATAGATAAGGCTGTCGAGGGTAAACAACTCCTGTCCGAAAGCCGGATCGAGGGTGAGCTTCAAATGGGCCCCTTTAAACCCGTCAAACAGGGAATCGGATTTGGTTGGACGGGGATAGAAATTTTCCAGGCGTCCAATTTCTGTTGAAGCAGGAAATTGGTTGGTGGAATAATACTCTTTATCGTCCAGCATCCTGTAGCCGCCATCCACCCGAAAAACGCGTAGCGTTTGGGGCTGTAGCGTGTCTCCATAAAAGCCTTCGACCGCGTAATTGAGGTAAAGCACTATGCTATCGAACGCATGAATGGTGGTATCAAAATTAGGGTTGAGGTTTTGGCCGATCATCAAGGCGAAAATTTCGGAAGAGTATTTTCCGAATTCCGGATCGTTGATTTGGCCGCAAAGGAAATATTCGGCGGTAGAGCTGAGGTCAGAGGTAAGGGAGCTGTCTTCCCGCTCAATGGTGCAACGGAGCTGAATGGTGTCAGTGAATGCATAGTCTGCATATTCATCTTCCAACAGTTCATACCCAAGCGCACTTGGTTTTTTGCAACCGAACCAGAAAACCAGCGCCATCAGAACGATGCCGGCCAGTACCGGAAGTTTTTGCTTCATATTAATAGTCAGGTAATTGGAGAAACGGGGTAGTAAAGAATAGCGTCTGCGAAAAAGACGTAAATGAATAATTGAGTCGAAACCGGCTGGTGGAGTTGCCTGTATGGTCAAATAAATGAACCTACGTACTCCATCCCGGGTGATGAAGCGGAATCCAGCTTGGTTAATACCGTTAATCTGTCAATCTTGGCATGTTATCAGGCTTCCACATTTTCCGTCAGGCTTTTAAGAAACTCCAGGTAACCTGGCATGGCTTCTTCGGCCGGTTGCCAGGGTAACACGGGCTTCTCGCCTGCCGGATTCAGATATGGAACGGTGGTATCCAGTGATTCGCTGCCTAAAATGACTGCATCGGAATAATGAGCTGCACCTTTGTGCATGGACAATCCATCCCCATCGCGGAAGGGTTCCAAATGCTTTTTGGTCAGGTTATTAATGGCTGCTTTTTGGAAGAAGCGCTCCCCGCCTTCTTTTTCCCTTGGGGTGTCAAAAGCACCATAAATGATTTGTGCATTGGCAAATATCGGCTCGGTTTTGTAGGCCGTCCGCAGATATAGGGGTAGAAGGCTGGTCATCCAGCCAGTGCAGAGTACGTAATCCGGTGGCCATCCAAACTTTTTAACAGTTTCGATGGCTCCTTTACAGAAAAAGGCTGCCCGATCTGCATTGTCATCGAAGGGTTGGCCACCTTCGTCTTCAAACACTTGTTTGCGTTTGAAAAACTCCTCGTTGTCGAGAAAATAAACCTGTAACCTGGAGCCTGGCAAAGAGGCAACCTTGATGAGCAGTGGGTAATCGTCGTCGTCTACAATGATATTCATACCACTGAGACGTACCACTTCATGGAGGCGGTGCCGCCGTTCATTAACTACCCCGTATCTAGGCATCAAAATCCTCAACTCATATCCATTGTCCGCAAAGAATTTGGGAATTTTCCCCACCAGTTCGGAAATGTCAGTGCCCTCAGTATAGGGCGCAAGTTCTTGTGTGATCAGGAGCAAACGCTTCTTTTCCATGTGTCAGTAAACCTGTCTGGATTGGTGTGTGTAAGCACGATTTGAAGAAAAACCGGGGTTCGCGAAGAGCGCGCAGGTCATAATGAATGTTTATGCTCCGCGAAATTCAGCTGCAAAAGTATAAAAAAATGCCCGTTTTTTTTTCAAAGACTTTGCGGCGAAAATTTTCAAAAAAGGAAAATAGTGTAAAAGGAGGCTTTCATCAGATGTTTTCTACCTGCCGCTCCAGAATACAATAGGTATAAGCATACTCGTTTTTTTCATCAGGTTGATGGGCTTCCTGCCATATTTCCTTCCATTCTTCCGGATTTATTTCCGGGAAAAAAACATCGCCCTCTGTTTCAAGGTCCACTTTGGTAAGGTAAATCCTGTCCCACAGCTCTGCTGTTTCTCTGTAAATTTCGCCTCCACCGATGATGAATACTTCTTCCTCACCGCCATCGTAGGCCATTCCTAGTGCTTCTTCCACGGAATGTGCCACCAAAACACCGTCAGCTGAAAAGAACGGATCACGGGTTACCACAATATTGGTTCGCTTGGGTAGCGGCCTTCCAATGCTGCGAAAGCTGTTGCGTCCCATGATGATATGGTGCCCCAGGGTCGTCTTTTTGAAATAAGACAGATCAGCAGGCAAATACCAGGGAATCTGGTTGTCTTTGCCTATAATGTTGTTTTTTGCAGTGGCAACAATGGCAGAAATAAGCATTTTTTTAATGTGGGGAATGTGAGGAATGTGGGGAATGTGGTTTAATGTGGGGAATGGAAAATATCACAAAAAATAATAAAAGGTGTTTGGGTATGTCGCAACAGGAAAACCCAAACACCTTTTTTTATTCCAAAACCCAGGTAATCAGGATTGTAGTTTACTGTGTTTGCGGCTATACCCAAAGTACACCAGGAATCCAACGAGCATCCAACCCAAAGCGGTTTTCAAGGTGAGTGGATCGATGGCGATGATCATACCTGTGCAAATCACGGCGCCGAGAATGGGCACTAGCGGAACCAATGGCGTTTTAAATGGCCGAGGTTGGTTTGGATCCGAACGGCGCATGAACAACACACCGAGGCTCACCAACACGAAAGCCAGCAAAGTGCCGAAGGAGGTAAGATCGCCGGCCACATTGCCTGGAACAAAGGCTGCAAAAGCGCCTACAAAGAAGAACAGGATCCAGTTAGACTTGTATGGCGTGCGGAATTTAGGGTGAAGCTCGGAGAATGCTTTAGGGATGAGCCCGTCGTTGGCCATGGAGTAAAATACCCGGCTTTGGCCCATCAACATAACCAGAATCACAGAGGAGAATCCGGCCAGGATGGCTACCGTAACCGCTGTGGCCAGCCATTCGTAGCCAGGCATGTGATTCTGGATGGCATAAGCTACGGATGCTTCTTTACCGGCTGTTTTGAATTCCTGCCAGTTGGCAACTCCAGTCAGTACGTGTGAGAACAGGATGTATAAAATGGTGCAGACTGCCAGGGAACCAAGGATGCCAATGGGCATGTCGCGTTCCGGTTTTTTTGCCTCCTGGGCAGCAGTAGACACTGCGTCGAATCCAATAAAAGCAAAGAACACAATGGCTGCACCTCCAAGTACACCGCCCCATCCGTGCTTGAACAGACCATCGTGGCCGGGTGTTCCTTCCGGAATCATATACGGGGTGTGATTGGCAGGGTCTACAAAGCTCCAGCCTACAGCTATGAATATCAGTACGATGGAAACTTTAATGGCCACAATAATAGCATTCACCATGGCTGACTCCTGGGTGCCTTTGATAAGGATAAGCGTAAGAATGAGCAAAATGATCAAGGCAGGAGCATTCATAATGCCTCCTTCGAAAGGACTATGGCACCATTCAAAGGGTATGGCCCCTCCTAAAAGTTTATTCAGGTATTCGCTCCATGCAATGGATACGGTAGCCGCTCCCAGGGCATATTCCATGATCAGCGCCCACCCGATGATCCAGGCTACAAATTCTCCCATGGTGGCATAGGCATATGTATAAGCACTACCCGCGATGGGGATCATGGCCGCAAATTCAGCGTAACAAAGCCCTGCAAATGCACAGCCTATGGCCGCAACAACAAATGAAAGTGTAACAGATGGTCCGGCGGCTTCAGCAGCTGCAGCAGCAGTTCTTACAAACAATCCGGCGCCTATGATAGCTCCAATACCCAGTGCCACCAGATTCCAGGCGCCCAGCGTTCGTTTCAGACCCTTCTCAGAGTCGCCGGCTTGCGCCAAAAGTTGGGAAAGTGGTTTACGTACCCAAAGATTTGCCATACAAGGAAGTGTTTTAGTTTTTAAAATCCAAGGCCGAAAGATAGAGCGGTTTTTTAACCGTCAAGGTTTTGGTTGGCCTTTTTTTACAAGCCAAGTTTTTGCCGGAGGCTTTTGGGTATCGCCTCTTTGTGTACCATAATGGCCATGGTTTTGTAGCGGAAATAGGGCTGTGATACGTACAGATAGCCTGCCATTTCCTTTTTTACGGTTCCCCAGGAGTTTTTCACCGTGAAGTATTTGGTGCCCATCTGATCGGTTACCATGCCGGTGATGTGCATGCCATGGTCGTCGGTGGTGCTCAGTTCATCAAATGCCTGCTGACGCTCTTCCTGGGTTACCCACTTTTCTTTCCCCGGAGCTTTCCAAAGGGAATCCCGCGCGCCTTGCGACAGATCATCCCAGGCTTTTTCCGGCATCAGGGCCAACCCTTCTTTGGCGGAAAAGGTTTTTTCGCTCACATCCGTAGCCCAGGCAATCGAGTAACCATTGGTAACAGCATGTTCTGCCGCTTGTACCAGTTCATCAAGGGTTAAGTTGTAAAACAGACCGTTCGACCAGTTATCAGATACTTCCAGTACGAAAGGCTTGTAAAATGGCTGGTGGCTGTAGCTGGTAAGCGCCACATAGTCGTCTGGACGGATGCCCAGGCTCTGGAAGTAGGTCTGTGGCGTGTAAGTTTTACCTTCCCACTGAAAGGTGGAAGGCGGAGTGCCCATGTAGCCATCCAGCGCTCCCACGAAGGCTGATTTCCATTGTTTGCTGAGTTTGCCATCGGGCATTTTGTGAATGGCTTCCACGATGCCTTTGAGCACCGCTTCCATTTCGCCGTGGACGGGTTTGTCCTGACCAGCCGGCATGCCGCTGTAGACGGCGTGCGGCACAATACCAAATTCGCGCACGATGTTCATGACATCGTGGTTTTCAGCACCTTGTCCGAAGGCAGCTGCCCCCTGGCGACGAATGTAGTTTTCGGCTTTTTTGATGTAAGCGGCTCGTACAATGTACATTTCGCTGAGATCGACCGGTGTTTTACCCAGGCGAATGAGTTCGCTTTCCAAAAAGGAATTGGTGGAATATACCCAGCAAGTGCTGGATTTGAACTGATTTTGCACCGGTGTAACTTGCAGGGATTTAACCGGGGTAAAGTGATAGCCATTGAGGTCGGCAGGCAGGTCCTGTCCGGTTACCGCGGTAGTCATATTGGCGGCAATCAGGATTGAAAAGGCAATT
>JADZFI010000275.1 GCA_020850025.1 Saprospiraceae bacterium | reverse complement strand
GTCGTAACAAGGTAGCCGTACCGGAAGGTGCGGCTGGAATACCTCCTTTTAAGAGAAATCTCTGGAATACTGAACCATTCATTACTCCTGCTGTCACGTCAATGTTATCTTTTTCAGCCTTGGCTGAATACATAAAAAGCGAATCTGATTGGATCAGGTTCGCTTTTTTTTGTTGGTGCTGTAGCAGCCTCAAAAGCCGCTCTACAAACGAAATATTAGGGATAATGAGTTGGCCACGTTGATGAAAGTCACAAGGCACGATGCCCCAAAACCTCGACAGAGATCCAACATTTGTAGCCCATTGGAGGCAAAGCGCATCCCGGACCTCGGGCAGAGGTCCAACTTTCGCCGCAATGTTGGACCTCTGCCTAGGTCCGAGACGCTCCTGCACATTGGTTGTGCTACAAATGTTTGACCTCTTCGAGGTCCGAAACGCTTATGTACATTAATAGTGCAACAAGTGAGGCTGTCTCATAAGTCGCATTTTTAGTTCTACCGCAGATGCAGGGAGACGCAGAGGTTTTGATATACACCTCAGCGTCTCTCCGACTCTGCGGTAAAATATGAGAAAGCCTCATTAATCACGCACCGTGACGGCCATGGAAAGACTCACCTCGTCGTTCAGTTCCACGGTCTCGCCATTTACCTGGTCGGAAAGGGTGAGTTCGTCGGCCAGTACTTCCTCCCGGATATAATCTCCGAATTGCGCTACCGCCGCCTCAATGGCCGGGTGTCGCTCAATCAGCACGGAAATGCGATCGGTTACGTTGAAATCCTTGTCCTTGCGCAGGTTTTGGATGCGGTTCACCAAATCGCGCGCAGTACCTTCTGCCAGCAGTGCCTCATTGAGCGTAACATCCAGTGCTACCGTCAGCGCGCCTTCGGAAGCCACTTTCCAGCCCGGCAGATCCTCTGTCGTGATGACCAGATCATCCGGAGTGAGGGTGTAGTCATTGCCATTGAGCGTAACGGCCAGTGAGCCGGATTTTTCGAGCGCATTGATCTGTTCGTTGCTCAGCCCGGCAATCAGGGCCGCGGCGTCTTTCATGTCCTTGCCAAGTTTGGCGCCCAGGGTTTTGAAATTGGCTTTGGCGCCTTTTTTCAGCAAGCCGCTGGCATCTGTTACATACTCCAGCTCTTTTACGTTGATCTCGCTCAAAATCAAGGCTTTAACACCATCTACCTCGGCAATGAACGCCTCGTCCAGCACAGGTAGCAACACCTTTTGCAGGGGCTGGCGTACGCGCAGTTTTTCCTTTTTGCGGATGCTGAGCGCAAGCGAACAAATGCGCTGGGCATAGTCCATGCGTTTTTCCAAATCCTGGTTCACCTTGGAAGCGTCCGGCTGCACCAGATCGGTCAGGTGCACGGATTCGTGGCGCAAAGGCGTGTTGTTGGCCCTGGCCGACTCCCGGATCGGATCGGTGAGGTTGCGGTACATCCAGTCTGCAAAGAAAGGCGCTACCGACGCCATGAGCTGGGTGGTTACCATCAGACACTCGAACAGGGTCTGATAGGCCGCCTGCTTGTCGTCGTTCATATCCCCTTTCCAGAAACGGCGGCGCGACAAACGCACATACCAGTTCGACAGGTGTTCATCCACAAAATCCTCGATGGCTCGGCAGGCTTTCGTTACGTCGTAATCGTCCATGGCTGCGCGGTATTCCGCTACCAGGGAGTAGAGTTTTGAAATCACCCAGCGATCCAGCTCGCTGCGCTTTTCGTAAGGGAAAACGCTGGCCTCGTCGTGTTTAAAACCGTCGAGATTGGCGTACAGCGCAAAGAAGTTGTAAGTGTTGTACAGCGTCCCGAAGAGCTTGTTGCGCACTTCGAGTATGCCTGAGGTGTCGAATTTCAGGTTGTCCCAGGGGTTGGCGTTCGACATCATGTACCACCTCGTGGCATCTGCGCCGAACTCGGAAAGGGTGTCGAAAGGATCCACCACATTGCCCTTGGATTTCGACATTTTTTCGCCGTTTTTATCCAGTACCAGGCCGTTTGACACCACATTTTTAAACGCCACGGAATCGTACACCATACCCGCAATGGCATGCAGGGTATAGAACCATCCGCGCGTTTGATCCACCCCTTCCGCAATAAAGGTGGCAGGATAAGATACCTCGAACGGAGTTTTGAAAGGCTTGTCGTCGCCGTTTTTCAACTTGTCATAGTCCAGCCCCCATTGCGCATAAGGCATGGCGCCGGAGTCGAACCACACGTCTATGAGGTCGGTTTCCCGCCGCATGGGTTTGCCGCTGGCCGAAACCAGGATCACCTCATCAATAAAGGGGCGGTGCAAGTCCTCAGGAAGGGTTTGGTTCAGGCCCAAACGGGCATTGGCTTTTTCCACCTCTGCGCGCAGCTCCACGGTGGAGCCGATGCAGATCTCCTCCTCGCTGTCGTCGGTGCGCCAGATAGGAAGCGGAATGCCCCAATAGCGGGAGCGGGAGAGGTTCCAGTCCTGCAGGTTGTCGAGCCATTGGCCAAAACGTCCGGAGCCGGTGCTTTCGGGTTGCCAGTTGATGGTGCGGTTGAGTGCTGCCAGGCGTTCTTTGGCGGCGGAGGCGCGTACGAACCAGGAATCAAGCGGGTAGTACAACACCGGCTTGTCGGTACGCCAGCAATGCGGGTAGTTGTGCTTGTATTTTTCCACCTTGAAGGCTTTGTTGTCTTCCTTCAAGCGAAGCGCGATCAGCAGATCGGTGGGTTTGAAGTCTTTATCGGCCTGTTCTTCTTTGGAATAATACTCGGCCTTAACGAAGCGGCCGCCGAATTCCGGCACTTCCTCCACGAATTTTCCCTGCCGATCCACCAGTGGCCAGGGCAGGTCGGCGGCCTTATCATTAGGCAGCCCGATGAACGGGATTCCTGCCGCCTTGCTGGCCCGGAAGTCGTCGGCGCCAAAATAAGGCGCTGTATGCACCACGCCTGTGCCGTCTTCGGTGGTCACCCAGTCGCCCGGGATCACGCGGAAGGCATTGGCTTCCAGTTCTGGAGTGGAAGCGGCCGGGGTGGGCAGGAGTTGTTCGTAGCGGATGCCTACGAGGTCTTTGCCCTTGATGCCGTCTTTCGCCACGGTGTAGGGCAACTTTTTATCGCCCACTTTGAAGTCGTCGAGCGGTTGATTTTCGTCGGCGGCATTGAAGTAGCCTGCCACGCGCGCTTTGGCGAGCACAATGCTCACCGGTGCGCCGGTGTACGGGCTGCGGGTTTTTACCTTTACGTAATCAATATTGGGCCCAACAGTGAGCGCTACGTTGGAAGGCAGCGTCCAGGGCGTGGTGGTCCAGGCCAGGATGCGGAGATCTTCCTCTGCCGAATCGAAAAGGGCAGCGGAGGCGTCATCGCGTTTTACCTTGAACATGGCCACCACCGAGATATCGGTTACTTCCTTGTAGGTGCCGGGCATGTTCAGCTCGTGCGAGCTCAGGCCGGTGCCGGCGGCAGGGCTGAACGGCTGGATGGTGAATCCTTTGTAGAGGTAAGACAGGCCATCGGAGGTTCTTTTGTTGTACAGGCGCTGCAGCAGGTACCAAACCGTTTCGATGTAATCGTTTTCGAACGTGATGTAAGGATTATCCAGGTCTGCCCAGTAGCCCATCTTACGGGTGAGGTCGTCCCAGAGCCCTTTGTATCGCATGACGGTTTGGCGGCAGGCGGCATTGTATTCCTCCACCGTCACTTTTTTGCCGATATCCTCTTTGGTGATGCCGAGTTCTTTTTCCACCTGGAGCTCAATGGGCAGGCCATGGGTATCCCAGCCGCCTTTGCGTTCTACGCGGAAGCCTTTCAGGGTATTGTAGCGGCAAAAGAGGTCTTTCACGGTACGCGCCATCACGTGGTGAATACCGGGCTTCCCGTTGGCGGAAGGCGGACCTTCGAAAAACACGAATGCGTTGTCTTTCGGGCGCTGGTTGACCGAATGTTCAAAAATCTTTTCGTTCTCCCAGAACTGGCGCACTTCAGCGTCGATGGCAGGGAGGTTAAGGTGCTTGAATTCGCGATACATATTTTTGCGTGGGTGGAGGCTTAAGCTCTTAAAAGGTCAAAGGTCGGAAAGTTCTTGTATTAAACTCAAGACCCCGCTCGGCGCACACCGGGCGGGGTCTCGTGTTTTCCAACAACTCTACCTCGTCAGGTGTGCTTACACTGCCGAATAATAATGTTGATGGAAATAATGGGTTGAAACATAGGGCAAAGATATAAACACTCAGGCAGGGACTGAAGTCGCTGAGGTTTTTTTAGCGGTTTTTTTTCTTTTTTTCCCTTTCCCAACTATGTTTGTCCCATACAACTACGCATTTCACCTGCTATTGTCAGGCAGGAATAGTCAAGTCCATTGTCCAATGTCCATTGTCCAAATATCAAACCGTCCCTTTGCAAACACCTTCCCCACCCCCTTTCTGGTACATCATTGCCAATCCGGCTGCCCGAAACGGCGCCATGGGCCGGCATTGGCCGGATATTGAGCGCTGGCTCCAGGAGCTGGGCTTTGCCTATTCCGTGCAATTCACCGAGCATCGCGGACACGCCGCCCGGCTCATCGAAGATGCCCTGCTCAAAGGCGGACGGTATATCATGGGAATTGGGGGCGACGGCACCAATCATGAGCTGGTGCACGGATTGTTCAGCCAGACCTTTGTGCCTCCATCCGAGGTGTTTTATACCCTGCTGCCCTTCGGTACCGGCAACGACTGGGCCCGTGAACACGGCATTCCGGTGGATCCGCGCCGGAGGCTGGAGCAATTACACCAGGGAAAAATGCGGGCGCAGGACATCGGACGGGTGCAATACCAGCGCGATGGCGAAACCCGCTCGCGGTATTTCGTCAATGTGGCAGGCATGGCGTACGACGGATTTATTGGGCAAAAACTCACCGAGCACCCCGCCCGAAATAAAGTGCATTATCTGCTCAAAGTAGCGCAATACCTCCGCGCCTACCGGCTCAGCAAAGCCCGGATTGTGTTCGACGGACAAACCGTGGAGGACCATTTTTATACCATCAACATCGGGCTTTGCCGCTATTCGGCCGGGGGGATGCAGCTGGTTCCTCATGCCGTGCCCGACGACGGGCTGTTTGCGCTCACTTTTGCCCGCAGCCTTTCCAAACTGGAAGTATTGCTGCAAACGCCCCGATTTTACAATGGTACTATCCTTAGTCACCGGAGCATAGAAGGTCATCAGGCGCGACACATCCGGGTGGAGCACCTTGGTGAAACACCCACCCTGCTGGAGGCCGACGGCGAGTTTCTGGGAGAAACGCCTGTTACATTTGAATTGCTGGAAAAGGCGTTGAACGTGATGATTTAACCCCGTTTCCTGAAAAAAGTATAAAATGCAGTGATACCAGCCAGTACCACCACCAGTCCGGCCAGTGCTTTTTCCCAACTTCCCACAATGTTGAAGCAGACAAACCAGGCGCATATTCCTACAAAAACAATAGGAGTGTGCGGGTACAGCGTGGTGCGGTAACTGCGCTCGGCATCGGGGCGTTTTTTGCGGAATACAAAAATGGTGGTACCCACCAGCATCAGCCCGATCCAGTCGAGGAACGTCACATATTCAATCAGGTCGTTGAAGGTTCCCCAGAAAAAAAGCAGAAACAGCGCCCAGGCCGCCTGTATGATCATGGCCCATACGGGAGTGCGCC